>JAKEEW010000290.1 GCA_022616375.1 Sporichthyaceae bacterium | reverse complement strand
GAACACCGCAAGGACGAGACCGATCAGTCTTATCACCCAGACCTCGGTGTCGCTGTCGGCGAAGTTCGGCGCGGACAATGCCATGCTCAGGCCGCAGAGACCGAAGAAGAACGCGGTGAGTAGGCCCGACCGTGACTCCCACCGGGAGTAAGGAAACGCCACACCGGCCTCGGCCTGCCCGTCGATGCGCACCGTTGCCCGGTCCTCAACCGTTGTACGGTATTCACGCTCGAAGCGCACCGCGGCGCGATCGCCGTCGGCACGAAGCCGGCCAAGTGTCTCGATCATCAGTTTTCCTTCGCTGTAGCGGTGGCCCGACGGCCGCGCGCGATCTCGGTCTCCAAGGCATCCAGGCGCTGGCTCCAGAACTGCCGGTAGTGGGACAACCATTCGTCCAGCTCGGCCAGTGGCGCGGGATCTAGGGAGTAGATCCGTTGCTGGGCGCGCGCCTCGACCCGAACCAGCCCGGCCTCTCGCAACACCCGCAAGTGCCGGGAGATGGCGGGTCGGCTAATCGGGAAACGGTCGGCGAGCCCACCGGACGGCAGATCGGCCTCGGCGAGAAGCTCGACGATCCGGAGTCGAGTCTCGTCTGCCAAGGCCGCGAGGACCACCGTCTGCATGAGCCATATGTAACCGCAGGTTTAATTAACAGTCAAGTTACATGAGCGTGGAGGAGTGTCGTGTCAGCAAGCAAGCAGCGGCCTGCCTGGTCGGAGCTGCCGGCCTCGGCCCGAGGCCAGATCGAGCACCTGGTCGGCGACACGGTTACCGATGCGCGGGGCTGCCCGGGTGGCTACTCCCCACGCTTCGCATCCCAACTCAGCCTCGCCGACGGGCGACAGGTCTTCGTCAAGGCCATGGACAGCCAGGCCTGGCCGCACGAGGCGGACGCCTACCGGACCGAAGCCCGGATCGCCGCCGGGCTGCCTGCCAGCCCCGCCGTGCCGTGGTTCCTCGGATCGCTCGACGCTGCCGGCTTGGTAGCGCTGGCGTTCGAGTGGGTTCACGGTTCCGAGCCGACCCAGCCGTGGAAGTCCGATGAGCTCGACCGGGTCGTCACCGCGATCGGCCGGCTCGCACCCACGTTGACCCCGGCGCCGATCGAGCTGCCGGCGGATCACCCGAGGCTCGGTGGATGGGCCGAGCTCACCGCAGACCCGGCTCGACTGGCCCGGCTTCGGCATTACTCGGCCTGGGCGGCCGGCCAGCTCCCACTACTCGTCGAGCTGGAACGGGGCGGACTGGAAGCGGCGCGCGGCGGCTCGATGGCGCACTTCGACCTGTATCCGCACAACATCCTGCTCACCCCGGATCGGGTCGTGGTGGTGGACTGGCCGCACGCCAGGCTCGGTGCGCCCTACGTCGATCTGCTCATGCTGCTGTCCAGCGCGGCGGCGGACGGGATCGATCCCGACCCGATCGTCGGCCGGCATCCGCTCACCGCAGAGGTAAATCGGCACGCGATCGACGCGGTGCTCGCCGCGCACGCCAGCTTCCTGGTTGCCGGCGGCCTCGCCCAACTCCCACCGGCACTGCGACCGATCGCCGAGGCCAAACGCCGCCTCGGCCACGGCGCGCTGGCCTGGCTAAAGCAACGTCTAAGCCGGGCCACCTAATTGCCGGGCCAACCAAGCTTCCGCCGGGGTGGATGTGTTCTGGGCGTGTGCGGCAATCGTCGTGGCGCCCCGAGGATCCTCGTACTCTCCGAAACTCCACCTGGTGTAGGGAGCGACCGCACACCGGCGGCATCCAGCCAACTTGTCAGTCCGGGCTGGAAGACTGGTGGCATGACCGAGCTCGGGCCGAGCCTGAACGTCGAGACCTTCGCCATCGATGTCGGCGACGAGGTGTGGGTCGACCTGCGCGCTCGGATCCGTGCCACGAGGTGGCCCGACCCGGCCCCGGCGCAGGCGTGGGAGCAGGGCACCGACCTGGACTACCTGCGCGACCTCCTGAGCTACTGGGCAGACGGTTACGACTGGCCGGCACAGCAGCGCTACCTGAACTCGTTCGATCACTTCCGGGCCGAGGTGGACGGCCACCAGGTTCATTTCGTGCACCACCGGGCGATGCACGGGAACGGCATCCCATTGATCGTGACGCATGGCTGGCCGAGCAGCTTCGTCGAGTACCTCCCGCTGGTCCCGCTGCTGACCGATCCGGCTGCCCACGGGATCGACGGTCCGGCGTTCGACGTGGTGATCCCGTCGCTGCCGGGCTATGGCTACTCCGAGCGACCGCCGCAGACCGGGGTCACCACGCGGGTCACGGCGCGCCGGTGGCATCGGCTGATGCGCGGACTCGGCTACCAGCGCTACGGCGCTCAGGGCGGGGACACCGGCGAAGCCGTGACGCTGTTCATGGCACTGGACAACCCGGATCCACTCCTGGGCATCCACCTGCACACGCTGCTCGGCTCGCCCTACCTGGACCCGGCCGTGCCACTGGCACCCGCGGAGCAGGAGTACGTCGCCCAGATCGAGCGCTGGGACGAGGCCGAGCGCGGCTACAGCTCCGTCCAGTCCACCAAGCCGCAGACGGTCGGATACGGGCTGGCCGACTCGCCGGCCGGGCTAGCCGCCTGGATTCTGGAGAAGTGGCGGTCCTGGGCGGACAGCGGTGGCGACCTCGATGCGCGCTTCTCCCGCGACTTCCTGCTGACCATGCTCACGCTCTACTGGGCAACGAACACGATCACCTCGTCGATGCGGGACTATTACGACAAGCGATGGTTCCTGAAGCCGGTCGGCCCGCACGACTTCGTCACGGTGCCGACCGGGATCGCGCTGTTCGACAACCAGTTCGTCTTCACCGGGAATCCGCCCAGGGAGTGGGCCGAGCGCCTGTTCAACGTGCAGCGGTGGACCCAGATGCCGCGGGGTGGCGGCTTCGCTCCGATCGAGGAGCCGGAGCTGCTCGCCCGCGACATCGCTGCGTTCTTCGCAGACCGCTAGCCGCCGAGCACTAACGGCTGAGCGGGAGCCGGTGGCCGAATGCCGCCTATCTAGACAACTCGCCATGGGGCCGGGGCAAGATGGATCGATGAGCGCTGGCCGGCGGATCTACCCATGGTTGATCGGGCTGAGCATGCTGGTCGCGACCGGCTGCTCGGACGACGGCCCAGGCGACCAGGCAGCCCCGGCCACCTCGCCTGCGACCAGTGCGCCGCCAAGCCCGACGCCAACGCCGAGCCCGACACCGACGCCGAGCCCGAGCGAGGCCGCCGAGCCGCCGCACCCGGTCTCGATGCAAGCGCTGATGGACAAGGAGTACAACGGGCGCCGGCTGCGGGTCGGCCGGGTGCTCGCCAGCACGGCCGACTACACCCGCTACCACGTGCGCTATCTCAGCGGTGACCTCACCATTTCCGGGATCATGAACGTGCCGACCGGCGACGGACCGTTCCCGGTGCTCATCCTCAACCACGGCTACATCGACCCGGCGATCTACTCCAACGGCCGCGGCCTGGCCCGCGAGCAGGACTACCTGGCTCGCGAGGGATACGTGGTGCTGCACACCGACTATCGCAACCACGCGCAGTCCTCCCCCGATCCGCGCGCCGAGCTGAGACTGCGGCTCGGCTACACCGAGGACGTCATCAACGCGGTCCTCGCCGTGAAGGAGTCAGGGCTGGACTACATCGATCCCGAGCGGGTCGGCCTGCTCGGCCGCTCGATGGGCGGCGGCGTGACGCTGAACGCGCTCGTGGTGCAGCCGGGGCTGGTCGACGCCGCGGTCATCTTCGCGCCGGTGAGCTCGAACACGGTGGACAACTTCAACCGCTGGATCCGCAACGACCGGGAGCCGCTGGCCGACCAGATCATCGACGAGTACGGCTCGCCGGAGGACAACCCGCAGTTCTGGCGCAACGTCTCGCCGCGCACGTTCTTCGACCGGATCACCGAGCCGGTGCTCATCCACCACGGCACCGAAGACGAGAGCTGCCCGATCGTCTGGTCCCGCCGCACGCTCACCGCGCTGGAGCGGGCCGGCGTCGACGCCAGGCTGCACGTCTACGAGGGCGAGCATCACGCGTTCATCCCGGACTGGCCGCAGTCGATGCGCCGGACCGTGGCGTTCTTCGACCAGCACCTGCAGGCCTAGGCCCGGGCGATCTCGGTCAGCAACGCGTCCGGCGTAGGCGGGCGGCCGAGGACGTCGCGCAACACCTCACCGGAGGTCCGCTCCAGGCCCCAGCGATAGATCCGCTCGCTGACCCACGCGTACCAACCGGGATCGCCCGCGGTCCAGTCACCGCGCGCGGCGCGGATCGCGGCCCGCAGGTCGGCCGCCAGGATCGGGCCGATCGCGTAGTTGACCATGTAGCCAGGCTCCTGGACCAGCTGGCCGCGCATCGCCCACCAGGACCACTCCGGATGCCCAGCGATACCCAGATACGTCGAGGTTAGCTCGGTCCACACGTCGTTGGGCCGGCGGGCGGGATCGACGTGCAGCCGGATCTCGAACAGCGCCCAGCAGACGTCGAGCATCACCTCCGCATAGCGGCCGCGCAGCGACTCGACCAACGGCACCGAGGTCCCGAGCCAGTGCTGCTGCCAGCTCGGCTCCGCGGTGTCCAGCGCGGTGAGCTCGCCGAGCGCCTCGGTGAACGCGTCGCTGTCCGGCCAGTCGGCGAACGCCGGCCGGGTCCGGATCCCGGCCAGATGGATCCCGTGCCCGGTCTCGTGCACCAGCTCGGTCAGCTCGCCGAGCCCGCCCCGGGTGTAGGTGCCGAGGATCCACGGCTGCGCCCGGGTCCAGCCCCCGTCCGAGCCTTCCCTGGGACGGCGGCCGAACGTGGTGTACGCCACCGGGACCGGTGGCCGATCCGGCCTGGGATCGACGTCGTAGCCGATCCCGAGCGCGTGCGGATCTGCGCCGAGTGCGGCGTGGTACGGATCCGACAGCGGGCGAAGCCGGCCTACCGGGATCGCCGGGCCCAGTGCGCGGTCGGCGGCACCGGCCTGATACCACCAGTCCCACGGCTCGATCGGCTGCGCCGGACTCATGGCCGCCCGCCAGGCCTGGAGGATCTCGACCAGGCTCGGCTCGATCGTCGCCGGATCCAGGCCGAGCGCGCGGGCGTTGGCCGCAACCGGCGACCGCCCGCTCGCCCACCGATCGGCGCTGAGCCGGAGCAGCCGCTGGTACGGGCTCGTGGTTGGCCCGGCACCGTCGCCGTCGATGCTGCGCCACACCGGGTCGAGGGCGAGGAACAGCCGGCGCCGCTCGGCCGCGTCCGGCTCCACCGCGAGCCGGCCCAGCACCGCAAGCCGGGTCAGCCGGTCGCCGCCTACGTCGACCGCGGCCTGCTCGGCCGAGTAGCGCTGCTCGATCCGCTCGGACAGGGCCCGGTAGCCATGGTCGGGTTCGGCGTGCGACGTGGGGTCGTCGTCCCGCCGACCGAGCGGAGCCTCGGCCAGCCAGCCCCGGATGAGCTCGAGCGCCCGGCGATCTTCGTGGTTGGCGGGCTGGTAGTCGGCCGCGTCGAGCTCGGCCAGCTCTGACGCCAGCGCCACGATCGCCTGGCTCGCTCGCGCCTCGAGGTCGGGCGCGACCAGCCCGCGGGCTTGGCCAAGCTCCAGCTCGTCGACAAGATCACGGGCATCCAAGTATCGCTGTTCGGCGGCGGCCAGGCGGTGAGCGGCGGCGGGCATGGCCGGGAGGTTATCGGCTTGGCTCGGCTCCCGCCGTGGACCAGACTGGCCCCGATGAAAACGACAAGGCTAGAGATCCCAGTCGGCGGGGCCACGCTGTCGGCAGATGTCACCGGCGAAGGGACTCCGGTAGTCCTGCTGCACGCCGGGGTCGGAGACTCCCGGATGTGGGACCCGGTTGTCGAGCGGCTCGGCGACCGCTACCGGCTGATCCGGTACGACGTGCGCGGCTACGGCGGCTCACCGGCGCCGACCGAGCCGTTCTCCAAGCTCGCCGACTTGATCGCCGTGCTTGACCACTTCGGCCTGAACCGTGCCCACCTGGTTGGCTGCAGCATGGGTGGGGCAACCGCCATGGACTGCGCGATCGCGCATCCGGACCGGGTCGCCACGCTCACGCTGCTCGCGCCCGGACTGTCCGGGTACGACTGGCCGGACGACCCCGAGGACGAGAAGGCCATGGCCGCGCTCGAGAACCAGGATCTCGAGGCGATCGCCGCATTCGTGCTCGAGATCTGGGGTCGGGGGGGCACCGATCCGCAGACCGACGCGATCGTCCGGCAACAGGCGAGGGACTCGGCCAGGGCCTGGCTCACCGAGGACCTCGAGCAGTCCGAACCATCCGCGCTCGACCGCCTTGGCGAGATCGGGCAGCCGACGATCGTCGCCGTCGGCGATCTGGACCACCGGGCGATCTCGGATATCGCCACGCTGCTGACCGAGCGGATCCCGAACATCCGCCGGGTCGACGTGTCTGGTGTCGACCACTTCTTCCCGCTGCGCGCGCCCGACCTGACCAGCGAGCTGATCGCCGAGCAGGTCGCCCGGGCCGGCTAAGGGCCGGCCAGCGAGATGCCACGACTCGCGATCGTGTCCGGCGCCGCCACCGGGATCGGCAAGGCGGTCGCGCACCGGCTGGCCGCGGCCGGGGATGCCGTCGTCATTCTGGGCCGCCGTGCCGACGCGCTGGAGCAGACGGCCGCCGAGCTCAACACGGCGATCGGCGGCGAGCTGGTGCGCTGGCACCAGGTGGACCTGACCAAACCGGATCAGGTTGAGACGGTGGCGGCCACGATCGCGGCCAACGGCCAAGCGGTCGACGTGCTGGTCAACAATGCCGGCGGGATCGCCGGTGGGGCACCGGACAGCCTGGACGAGGTCGCCGAGGTCTGGCGGCGCGATTTTGACGGCAACGTGCTGACCACGGTGCTGCTCACCCAGGCGCTGCTGCCGCAGCTGAGCCGGCCGGGCGGCCGGATTGTGGCGATCAGCTCGGTCGCCGCGTTCCGCGGGGCCAACTCCTACGGCGCCGCAAAGGCCGCGCTGCACGCCTGGATGTACAGCCTGTCCGCCGACCTGGCCGCGGACGGCGTCACCGTGAACATCGTCGCGCCCGGCTTCATCCCGGAGACCAGGTTCTGGGCGGGGCGGCTGAGCCGGGACATGTACGACGCCAGGGTCAACGCGATCCCGATGGGCCGGCCAGGCACTCCGGACGAGGTGGCCGCCGCCGTGCAGTACCTGGTCTCGGCCGACGGCGGCTACACAACCGGGCAGATCCTGCAGGTCAACGGCGGATGGGTGACCGGTCGAGGTTAGCCGGACGCAGCCCGTAGCGATCATGTAATGCCCCGTTGACGGACCGGCATCCGCACCGCGAATCTTCCGCCATGAGCCAGTTCAGCAGGCCGCGGACCACCAGGGCCCGGGTGGTCATCACAGCGGTGGTCGCGGTGACGGCGTGGCTGGGGTTAGCCGCACTCGACAACGCGTTAGCCGACCACACCGGCCTACCGCTGTGGTTGACCGGCCCGATCAGCCTGGTTCCGATGCTGGTCCTGCACACTTGGGCCGCACCCAGGGTCGGCTACCGCTGGTTCGACGCTGCCGTGCTGCTGGTGCCGTTCCTCGGCGTGGTCTGGTCCGTTCGGGTCATCTGGCGGCTCACGTTGCTCCCGGTGCGTGATTGGGCGCCGTTGCCGAGCCAACCCGGCCAACCTGGCCCACCCCCGGCAACTACGCTTCCCGGGGAGGTGGCGCTGTGATCACCGGGGTGCACGCGTTGATCTACACCGAGAACGCCGATGCCGTGCGGGCGTTCCTGCGAGACAAGCTGGGCTTTCCGGCGGTCGACGCCGGCGACGGCTGGCTCATCTTCGGACTGCCGCCCGCAGAGCTCGGGGTCCATCCGGTCGAAAGCGGCGGCCGGCACGAGCTGTACCTGATGTGCGACGACATCGAGGCGACCATGGCCGAGCTGACCGCGAACGGGGTCGAGTTCGCCCAGCCGGTCACCGACCAGGGGTTCGGTCTGATGACCTCGATCGCGCTCCCGGACGGCGGAGAGCTCGGCATCTACCAGCCCAAGCACCCCACCGCCGTCGGCTAACCACCCCGCCG
>JAKEEW010000289.1 GCA_022616375.1 Sporichthyaceae bacterium | reverse complement strand
CTGACCGCCGGACGGTGATCCTGCGCCAACCTGCAGCGGGAGCTGGCCGACCTGACCGCCGGACGGTGATCCTGCGCCAACCTGCAGCGGGAGCTGGCCGGCCTGACCACCGGGCGGTGATCGCGTCAGCCGGACCGGGTTGAATGGAGCCGTGACGCACGATCCGACCCAGCTCCCCGCAGGTCTGCCGCACCCGATCGATGACGGTGCGGCCGATCACCTCCACGGTCGACCCATGCCCCCGCTCGCGCTGCCGGCCACCCGCGGCGGCAGGCTGCGGGTGGACACCGTCCCGGTCGGGTTCGATCGATTGATCGTGTACGCCTATCCGATGACCGGCCTACCCGGCGTCGACTCGCCTGCCGGCTGGGACGAGATCCCCGGTGCCCGGGGCTGCACGCCCGAGTCGTGCGGGTTCCGCGATCACGCCGCCGAGCTTGCGCTGGCCGGAGCCACCGTGGTCGGCCTGTCGACCCAGTCCTCGGCGTACCAGGCCGAGGCAGCCGACCGGCTCGGCCTACCCTTCCCGCTGCTCAGCGACGCGCGGCTGGAACTGGCTGCGGCGATCGGTCTGCCGGCGTTCACGATCGAGCTGGACGCCGCGCACGACGGCGGCGGCGTCCAGACCCTGCTCAAGCGGCTCACCCTGGTGGTGCGCAACGGGGTGGTCGAGCACGTGTTCTACCCGGTGTTTCCGCCCGACCGGCACGCCGCGGAGGTGCTGGACTGGGTGCAAGCGAGTACGGCGAGCACCTAGCCGCCGGCCGAACCGCTCGGCGGCGGTAGGGACGCCTGCTCGGGAGCCAGTGGAGTCGGTGTGGCTCGGCAGAACTCCGGCCCATCCGATGGCGCCGCTGTCGACGCGGACTCCAACGGCGCGCTGGGCGCCGAAGTCGGAGTCGGCGAGGACTCCGGTTGCTCGCTGGGTGCTGACGTCGGGCCCGCGGTGCCGGGCGACGGGCTCGGAGTCGCGCTGGGCGCCGAAGTCGGGACCGCCGGGCTCGGAGTCGCGCTGGGCGCCGAAGTCGGGACCGCCGGGCTCGGAGTCGCGCTGGGCGCCGAAGTCGGGCCTACAGTGCCGACCGCCTGGCTCGGAGCCGCCGTTGCGCAGTCGCCCACCGGCGCCGTCGGTTGATGCTCGCTCGCCGGTCCTGGTGCCGGCGCAATCGGCGTGACGGTCCGGCCGGGTGTCGGCCCAAGTGCCGCCGAACTGGTCACGGCGATCGTGGCAGTAGCCGCGGCGGCGAGACCGACCCCGGCGGCCCGACGTAGCGCTGCCGTCCGGCGAGTCGCTCGCCCACGGGCCAGCAGCGGATCGAGCGCGATCGGCTGATGGCCGTCGGCAAGCGCAGCTGTCCGGTCCATCAACTCGCGTAGGTCGACCATGAATCCTCCTTGGCCGGTTCCACCTGGGCCGCACCGGTCACGTCGAGGCCCGCACGGGCGAGGTGCTGGCGGATCGCCGTCAGCCCGCGGGCGGTCTGGCTCTTCACCGTGCCGATCGACACGCACAACACCTCGGCAACGTCGGCCACGGGCAGGTCGTCGAGGTACCGCAACACGACCGCGGCGCGCTGCCGGACCGGGATGGT
>JAKEEW010000288.1 GCA_022616375.1 Sporichthyaceae bacterium | reverse complement strand
GCGGTCAGCAGCCGGATCATCTCCGCGATCCGCTGCTCGCGCAGATCGGGGCGGCGGGTGGTGGCGTCGATCCAGCGCAGATAGGCCCGGCGGTAGAACTGTGCGAGCGAGTCGAAGAACTCGCCGGCGGCCGGGTTGGCGTCCAGTGCCGCGGCGACGTCGGCGGCCAGGTCGTCGCGCTGCGGGCCCTCCGGCTCGATCTCCACCCTGACCACGTCACCGATCGCCGCGACCGGGCAGTCCCGCAGCCAGGCCGGGCCGAGCGTGAAGCCGCGCCGGGCACCGTGCGACTCGATCACGGCCCGGATCCGGACCCCGTTGAGGGTGCCGGTGACGTGATGCACCGGCTTCGGGCGCCACACCTGGTCCGGGTCGAACGGAACCGGGACGAACCCCCGACCTCGGCCGCCGGAGACCAGCGTCGTGGTGAATCGTTGCGCTTGCACCAGGACAGCATGCCGCAGGGCCGGCCGGGATTCGGCGTTGGCTACTGTGGGTCCTTCTGGCGGCATGTCCGGCTTGTCCTCGCCGCCCGAAGGAGGCGCACGGATGACCCAACAGCTACGCGACGGCTTCGACGGGCTCGTGCTCGAGCCGGGCGAGGACGGCTACGACGCGGCTCGCATGGTCTGGAACGCGATGGTCGACCGCAAGCCGGCGGTGATCGCGAGATGCGTGAGCGTGTCCGACGTCCAGGCCGCGGTGCAGTTCGGTCGCGCGGCCGGGTTGGAGATCGGAGTCCGCGGCGGCGGGCACAGCGTGATCGGCCTGCCGCTGGCCGACGGCGCCCTGCTGGTCGATCTGTCGCTGATGGACTCGGTCCGGGTCGACCCGCAGATCCGCCGTGCGCGGGTGCAGGGCGGAGCGCTGCTCGGCACGATGGACCGGGCCGCGCAGATCCACGGGCTCGGCACGCCGGCCGGCAACGTCTCGCATACCGGCGTGGGCGGGCTCACCCTGGGCGGCGGCACCGGCTGGCTGTCCCGGCTTCTTGGTCTGTCCTGCGACAACGTCGTCTCGTTCGAGATGGTCACGGCCGACGGTTCAGTGCTCCGGGCCAGCGCGCAGGAGCATCCAGAGCTGTTCTGGGCGCTGCGCGGCGGCGGCGGAAACTTCGGTGTGGTCACCGAGTTCGAGTTCCAGCTGCATCCGGTCGGCACCCGCGCCCTGGTCGTCGATCTGCACGTCGAGCCGGATCACGCGATGGACGCGCTGCGCCGCTGGCGCGACCTGCTCGCCGACGCACCGCGCCCGGCCACCTACCTCGCCCGCTCGGCGGTCGACGGTGGTCCGCGGGCGGCCGTCGGGTACGTCTGGGTGGGCGATCCGGACGAGGGCCGCCGGCTGCTGCCCGAGCTGCGTGCGCTGTGCAGCCCAGTGGTCGAGCGGGTCGTCGAGATGTCCTACGTCGAGCTGCAGGTTAGCGACGACGACGTGGAAGGGCACCTGTTGCGGCGCTACTGGAAGGGTCACTACCTGCGCGAGCTGCCCGATGACGCGATCCGGGCGTTCCTGGCCAGGGAGGCCGGCGGTGGCTTTCAGACCGGCGGACGGCTGACCGCCTGGGGTGGTGCGATCCTGGACACGCCGGAGGACAACACCGCGTTCAGTCACCGGGACGCCCAGGTCGAGTTCACCACCGCGGTGGGTTGGACCGATCCGGTCGAGGACGGGTCGCGGATGGCCGGCGCCCGGTATTACGCGCAGACCCTGGAGCCGTATGCCAGTGGGGTCTACGTCAATGCCCTCGCCGACGAGGGCCAGGTGGGTGTGCGGCGGGCCTACAACCCGGAGAAGCTGGCCCGGCTGACCGCGGTCAAGGACCGCTACGACCCGGACAACGTCTTCCACCTGAACTCCAATATCCCGCCGAGCGTTGCCGGGATCGGGGCTGGGCCGCGGGCCGACGCCGGGGCTGGGGCCGGCGACCGCCTCTGACCAGGGGCGGTTTTACCGGATCTACCTGGGTATTACTCGATGTCACGCCGGGGACAGCCCGGCGCGGCGCGAAAGGACCGCCCAGATGAGTACCGTCGTCGACAAGATCAAGACTCAGGGTATCGGGCTGCGCGGTAAGGCCGTCACCTTGCGCGGTAAGGCCAAGGAACTTGCCGGCAAGGCCACCGGGAACAAGCGGTTGCGGGCCGCCGGCATGAAGGACCAGGGCACCGGCCGGCTCAAGCGGGTCCTGGCCCGGATCAAGCCGGGCGTCGACCGGGTCACCGGTCTGCTCCGCCGCGGGAAGTAGCCGGAGCGGCAGGGGTTGCGGGCTGCCGATCGGACGGCACCGGCGCTGTACCCTGACGCATGCCCGACACCCCTGCCGGCACGGTCGTCAACCGGTTCCTCGACGCCCGGTTACCTGGCGATCTGCGGCTGGTCGACAGCATCCCGACCAGCACCGGCGTCATCATCGCGACCTACGAGCCGGCGATCCCCGGCTAGCCCAACCGGCTCGGGTAGCGGCTATCCGGCCGGTGGTCGCAGCTGTCGAGCCAGCGCCTCGACCCGGGTCTTCCAGCCAGCGAGCGCGGTATCCCGGTCCTGCGCGGTCTCGATCCCGGTCTGGGTCAGCACCAGCCTGGCTCCACCTGGGCCGTCGGACAGTTGCCAGCGGACCCGTCCGGCGAGCGCGTCGTACTCCAGCAGCTTCGGCGGATCCACCGCGGTCACCGGGCCCGGCTGCTTGTCCCGGCCGGTCCGGCCGGTCTGGCCGGTCTCGCCGGTCTTGCCGATCTGACCTGCGCCGAACGAGGGCGGTGCCGCAGCCCCGACGGCCGGCACGCCGCCGGCGGTAAGCGTCGCCCAGACCTCGTCGACCGGCCGGATCAGCTGCCGCTCGAACCGGACCCGCCAGCCGTCCTCGGTCTGCTCGGCGGTGCCTTCGGCCAGCCCGAACTTCTCGACGAACTCCTCGTGCCGTTCCGCCCACCGGGACGGCACCGGCTCGGCTCGCCCGTCCAGCCGATCCGCGAGGCGGTCCAGGCACTCGATCCAACCCGCGGTGAAGCTGGCCGCGCCGGCCCGGTCGTCGAACGCGTGGGTGAGGATCAACACGCAGCCACCCGGCTCCGGTCGGATCTCCCAGTACAGCAAGTCGGTGTTCCAGCTGAACCCGAAGGCCCGCGGTGGATCCAGCTCGGTCACCACGCCGCCCAGATCGGCGCCGGCACCTTCCGGGTAGCTGAACTGGATCGGCGCACCGACCCGGAGCTCGAGCTCGACCTCGGCCGGGAACCAGTGGGCCAGCTCGGCGGGATCGGTGAGGGCGCGCCAGACCTTCTCCGGCGAATGGGCCAGCCGGCGCTCCATCCGCGGCACGGTGCGCCCGGACTCGGTGCGTAGGGTCTCGTTCACGGCTCGTCCTTCCGGTCAACGGGGTCTTCGGCCAGGTCCGGCATCGTGTCGAGGTGCCGTTCCAGGGCATCCAGCCGGTCGGCCCACAGCCGGCGGTACGGCGCCAGCCACGCGTCCAGCTCGACCAGCGGGGCCGGGCGCAGTTCGTACCACCTGCGCTGGGCGTCCCGGCGGACCTCGACCAGGCCGGCCTCGCGGAGCACCCGCAGGTGCTTGGACGTGCGAGGTTGGCTCACCCCTAGCCGGTCGGTCAGCTCGCCGACCAGCCGCGGCCGTTCCAGCAGAAGATCGAGTATGCGTCGCCGGGTTGGCTCGGCGAGAACCTCGAACGGTGCCGACATGAGAGCCAGCATACTCCTGCAGTTATATACACGCAAGAGCATATAGGCGAACTCTGGCCAACCGAAATCTTGCTCGTCTGCGATTAGTCACCGACAAGAGCGGCAAACACTGCCACACTAAAGCTGACCACGGTCCGAAGCGCGGCTAGCGCAGGTCGGTAGCCGTCTCCGCGACCGGTGCAGAGTGGGGAAGTTCGCACGTTCCAGGGGGTGGAGTCTCGTGCGATTGCGCAATAGACGTCAGTTAGCACGCCAGCACGTGCCGCTGCATGCTCGCCGGCGGTCCGGTCGCTTACGCCGCCGGGCCGGGATCCTGCTCGCACCGGTGTTCCTGCTGTCGCTCGGGCTGCCGCAGTCGACCAACTCGGCGGTGGGGGCCGACGAGTGCACGGTCTCGGCGATCCTGGTGAACTCGTGCCGGCCGTGGCTGGGTGTCGTGGTCGACGGCTACCCGGGAGTGGGCGGCTGGCGCAACCAGGTGCTCGCCCACGAGCAGCGGATCGGGCGCCAGGTGGACGTGGTGCACCAGTACCACCCACCGGGCATCGCCAACCAGTCACTCACCGCGGACGAGCTCTTCTTCGTCAATCGCGGCACGATTCTGTACATCAACTGGCGGCCGATCACGAAGTGGGTTGACGCGGGCGGCGGCAACGCCACGATCAACGCGCACATCGACCAGATGGCCAACAGCATCAAGGCGGTCTCGCCGCACAAGGTCATCGTGGCCATGCACGGCGAGCCCGAGCGGTTCGTCTCGCCGGGCACCTCGGCCTGTCCGTTCCTCAAGGGCAACTACGGCTCCCCGGCGCAGTACCGGGCCATGTGGCAGAACGTGCGCAACCGGTTCGACGCACTCGGGGTGAACAACGTGGTGTGGGCCATGAACTACCTGGGCTACTACCGCTGGGACTGCCTGTTCCCCGAGCTGTGGCCGGGCAACCACCTGGTCGACTGGGTCCTGTGGGATCCGTACATCGGTCCGAACGAGCGCTGGGATCAGTTCGTCGGATATTTCTACGACGCGCTGGAGAGCAAGAGCGACGCGAACCATGACTACAACTCAAAGCCGTGGGGGATCGCCGAGTTCGGCTACTGGTACGGCACCAACCAGAACGAGGCCTACCGGATGTACGACGACATCCGGGCCTCGTTGAACGCCGGTCGGTTCCCGCGGCTGAAGCTCTACGAGCCCTACGACACGGCCAACGAGGTGGCGGATACCCGGATCAGCTACACCGCCAACGGGGTGTTGGATCCGATGGAGCAGCAACGCTACAACCTGCTGGCCAACGATCCGTTGCTGACCGACGACGGTGCTCCGCCACCGCCGCCCCCACCACCGCCGCCGGGAACCGATCACTTCGCCGGCTGCGACACGAGCGTGGAGTCCGGCCTGTCCTGCTTCTCCGGCACCTATGCCGGCGTGATGCCGACCCTGCAGTCGGCGGACGGCCATGCCGGCACCCGTAGCGTCCAGGTGACGAACAGCACGGGCAGCACCAGCACCCAGGGCCTGAACGCGAAACCGACCCCGGTCGGGTCGACCGTGGTCGGCCGGACCTACACCGGCGGGGTCTGGGTGAAGGCCAGCCAGGTCGGGCGGCCGTTGACGTTGCTGTTGCGGGAGCGGCGCCCGGCCAACGGCACCGCGCCACCCAACGGCTACACCGCGGTCACCTGGACGGCCACCGATACCCAGTGGCATTTCCTGACCGGGTCGTATGTGGCCAAGGAGGCCGGCAACCAGCTGACCTACTCGGTGTACAGCTCCAACATGCCGGTGGGGTCCTGGCTGCGGGCCGACGACTTCAGCCTGACCAGCTCGTGACATAGCGCTGCCACGCGGTCCCACCTGGCCGCGGTGGCGGGATCACTGACCGCCGTGGAACGGCTAGCCCGGTTCCGCGGCGGTCAGTGCTGCCGGCATGATGGCGCTCATGCGGATTCTCATCATGGGCGGCACCAGGTTCGTCGGGCGACACCTGTCCCAGGCCGCCATCGACGTGGGACACGAGGTGACCGTGTTCCACCGTGGCAAGACCGGTGCGGACCTGTTTTCCGGAGGCCACTCACCTGGTCGGCGACCGCAATCACGACCTGTCGCTGCTGCCTGGCGGCGAGTGGGACGCCACCATCGACGTCAACGCCTACATCCCGCGGCAGGTCCGATCACTCGCCGAGGCACTGGACGGCCGCGGCGGCCGGCAGCTCTACATCTCCACGGTGTCGGTCTACCGCACCCCGGTCGCGCCCGGCTTCGCCGAGGACGCGCCGCTGGTCGAGCTGGACGATCCGACCGTGGAGGAGGTGACCGATCAGACCTACGGTGGCCTGAAGGTGCTCTGCGAGCGCGCCGCGATCGACGCGCATGGCCCGGACACCACGGTGATCCGGCCCACCTACGTGATCGGCCCGCATGACTACAGCTACCGGTTCACCTACTGGGTCGACCGGATCGCCCGCGGCGGCGAGGTGCTCGCGCCCGGCGACCCGACCGATCCGATCCAGGTCATCGACGCCAGGGACATGGCGACCTGGGGGATCGGCCTGCTCGAGCGCAAGGCTGCCGGGATCTTCCACGCGGTCAGCCCGCCGCCACCGTTCGGGTTCGGCCACCTGCTCGATGCCGTGGCTACCGAGGTAGCGCCCGCCGGCACCACGCTGACCTGGGTGGACAGCGACTTCTTGCACGCCGCCGGGGAAACCGACAGCTCGATGCCGATGTGGCCGGGTGGTGATCCGGGGTCCGACGCGTCAGCGGCCGACCCGGCCGCGGCGAACGCCACCGGCCTGTCGCCACGGCCGCTGCGGCAGACCATCAAGGAGCTCCTCGCGGCCGAGCGGGCGTCGCCGACGTCGATCCCGACCGGAGTAGGGCTGTCTGCGGAGCGCGAGGCCGACCTGCTGAACCGGTGGGCGCGCCGCTAGCAGCGGCCGGTCAGACTCGCTCGCGATCAACGAAATGCCTGGCGGTACGGCTGCCACCAGGGTTCGGGTAGCGCCGAACGGCTGATCGGGCTGCTACGCACGGTAGCCAACGAGAACCCTGTTGCACGCTCGGCCGGCTCCTTGATCCAGGGCTAGCGTCGGGCTCAGTGTGCTCGGCAAGCGGGCCAGCTCAGGGAGGCGGAATGGACATCGCTCAGGTTCTCCAGGGAATGCTCGGCGGGCAGGGTGGAGAGATTCTCAAGCCGTTGCTTGCCTCGCTGGGAGGCCAGGGGCAGGCGGCGGGTCTGGCTGGTGGCGCCCAGGGCGGTGCGCAGGCTGGCGCCAAGGGTGCAGCCGGTGCGGCCGGTGCG
>JAKEEW010000287.1 GCA_022616375.1 Sporichthyaceae bacterium | reverse complement strand
GCTGCCGTCCTTCAAGCAGCGCGCGGAGTCGCAGGGCCTCAAGGTCGTCGCCTACCCGGCGCTGCGCTACCACCTGCTCATGTACGACCGCGAGGGGGTCTTCAAGGACGTCCGGGTGCGCCAGGCGATGTGCCACGCGATCAACCGCCCGGAGATCTTCCAGGGGCAGTTCAACGGGCTCGGCAAGGAGGCCGCCCAGCGGTTCGAGCCCGGCCAGCCCGGCCACGCCCCCGACGTGACCGGCTACAGCTACGACCTCGACAAGGCCAAGGCGCTCATGGCCGAGGCCGGCAACCCGAAGATCGCCATCACCTTCCCGGTGTTCGAGCCGGTGAAGGCGCTGGGCGAGCTGGTCAAGAGCCAGCTCGAGGCGATCGGCTTCTCGGTGAACCTCGAGGTCATGTCCACGCCGCAGTTCTTCAGCATCTACCAGTCGTCCAAGTACCCGCTGATCTACAACACCAGCACCAGCGAGGACCCCGGCCCCTACGACTACTACACCTACCGGTTCAGCCGCGACGGGGTCGGCAACCCCTTCAAGGTCACCAGCCCCGAGCTTGACCAGCTCGCGCGGACCGGGCTGAACGAGCCCGACCCCGCCAAGCAGGAGGCCGTCTGGAAGCAGATGACCAAGCTCATCCACGACCAGGCGCTGGACTGCGGGTTCTTCGACTACTACATCCTGTTCGCCCACGACCCCAAGCGGGTGGACAACGTCGTCCCGACGCTGTTCCAGCCCTCGGTGTTCCGCTACCGCGACGCCAAGCCGGTTGGGAGCTGACGGCATGGAGGCGGCGGCGTGAGGAGGCTGGTGGTCGTCCGGCTGCTGGGGACGGCACCGCTGCTCGTGCTGCTGGCCACGTTCGTGTTCGTGCTCACCAAGCTCAACCCCGTCGACCCGGTCGTCCAGGTCGCCGGTGAGGGAGCCTCCGCCGAGCAGCGCCGGTCGGTCGCCCACCAACTCGGGCTCGACCGGCCGCTGCCGGCGCAGTTCGGCGCCTGGCTCGGCGACGCCACCCGCGGCGACCTCGGCACGTCGCTGTTCACCGGGGAGCCGGTGCTCGGCTCCATCCGCGACCGCCTGCCGGTCACCCTGTCGCTGGCCGCCGGCGGCATCCTCGTGGCACTGCTGGTCGGCCTGCCGGCCGGCGTCTTCGGGGCGCTGCGGCCGGGCTCGGCCGCCGACCGGCTGGTGACGGTGCTGGTCTCCGCCGGGCTCGCGCTGCCCGGCTTCTGGCTGGGACTGCTGCTGGCGCTGGTGTTCGCCGTGCGGCTGCGCTGGTTCCCGGTGATCGGCTACACGCCGGTCAGCGACGACCCGGCCGCCTGGGCTCGCGGGATGGTGCTGCCCGCCGTGGCGATCAGCCTGCACGCCGCCGCGGTGATCGCCAGGCAGACGCGCAGCGCGATGATCGAGGCGCTGCGGGCACCCTACGTCCGCTCCCTGCGTGCCATGGGGGTGCCGGAGCGCTCGATCGTCGGCGCCTACGCGCTGAAGAACGCCATGGGGACGGTCCTGCCGGTCATCGGCCTGCAGCTCTCGATCATCGTGGTGATCAGCTTCGTGATCGAGAAGGTCTTCGGCCTGCCCGGCGTCGGGATCCTGCTGCTCGACGGGATCATCCGCGGCGACCTCCCGGTGGTGCAGGGCACCGTGCTGTTCGTGGCGGCGCTGGTGGTGATCGTCAACCTCGCGGTCGACATCTGCCACCCCCTGCTGGACCCGAAGGTGCGCCCGCAGTGAGCGCGACGGCCGCAACCGGCCAGGAGCGCGCCGCCCAGGACGGCGCGCTGGTGGTGACGGCCGGCTGGCGCCGGGTGCTGGGGCGGCTGCTGCGCCAGCCGGTGACGCTGGCCTGCCTCACCTTCCTGCTGCTGCTCGCGCTGGTGGCGGTCCTCGCCCCGCTGCTGGCCCCGTACCCGCCCGACGCGCTCGACGTCAGGGCCAGGCTGCGCGGCCCCAGCGCCGCCCACTGGCTCGGCACCGACGAGCTCGGCCGGGACGTGCTCTCGCGGATGTTGTTCGCCACCCGGGTGGCGCTGCGGGCCTCGTTCCAGTCCGTGTCGCTGGCGCTGCTGGTCGGCGTGCCGCTCGGGCTGCTGGTCGGCTACGCCGGCGGCTGGTGGGACCGGGTGGTGATGCGCGGCGTCGAGCTGCTCCAGTCGATCCCCGCGCTGCTGCTCGCCTTCGCGATCGTCGCCGTGCTCGGCCGCGGGCTGACCACCGCGATGCTGGCCGTCAGCATCGTCTTCGTCGCCAACTACATGCGCATCACCCGCACGGTCGTCCGGGCCGAGCGGGAGCGGCTCTACGTCGACGCCGCGATCGTGCTCGGCCTGTC
>JAKEEW010000286.1 GCA_022616375.1 Sporichthyaceae bacterium | reverse complement strand
GCACGGTCGGAATCTGTCAGCAGCAACGGCGCAAGGACTGGGCTCGGCACCCACCCAGCCTCCATTACTGACCAGGAATTATTGACTCACGACACTAGCGCGCGTTGAACACCGGCGACTGCTTGGCCACGAACGACGCGACCGCGTTGCGGTGGTCCTCGGTCTGCCCGGTCAGCGCCATCATCTCGCCCTCGAACTGCAGCGCCTCGGCGAACGGATGGGTCGCCGAGAACGCCAGCGCGCGCTTGATCGCTCCGTAGGCCACAGTCGGACCGGCGGCCAGCCGGGCGGCCAGCTCGGCGGTTGCCGCGGCCAGGTCGGCGGCCGGCACCACGTGATGGGTGAGCCCCAGCTCCAGCGCGGCCTCCGCCGGGATCGTGGACGGCAGCATCAGCATCTCGATCGCCTTCGCGTAGCCGACCAACCGCTGCAACGTCCAGGTCGAGCCGGTGTCCGCGGACAGCCCGATGGCGGAGAACGCGAGGTTGTAGGCGGCGGTGTCGGCGGTCAGCCGGAAGTCGCACGCGAACGCGAGCGATGCGCCGGCCCCGGCGGCGATCCCATTCACCGCGGCCACGACCGGCTTGGGCATCGTGGCCAGACTGGTCGCGATCGGCGTGTAGTGCTTGGGCACGGTCTGCCAGACGTCCTCGGCCGAGGTCTGCTCGAGTAGCGCCACATGCTCCTTGAGGTCCTGCCCGGCGCAGAACGCCCGGCCCGACCCGGTCAGCACGACGGCCCGCACGCCCGGATCGCCGGCGGCGTCGGCCAGCGCGTCGCGCAGCGCCTCCTTGAGCTCGAGGTTGAGCGAGTTCATCGCGTCCGGCCGGTTCAGCGTCACGGTGGCGACGTTCCCGGTGAGTTCATAGCTGACAACGTCGGTCACGTGGTCACCTCGGTGGAGTTGGCGAGGCAGGCGTCCACGAAGCCTACGGCGGCCGGCAGCAACCGCTGCGACTCGCTGTCGAAGAACGCCGCGGCGTTGTCGCCCGGCCAGTCCTCGGGCAGCAGCACCCGCGGCAGCCCGGGATCGCGGAACAGGAACTTCCGCCACTCGTGCAGCAGCTCGCTGCGGATCGCGAACGCCTTCTCGTCCTCCGGGTTCAGCCCGGCCCGTGCGGTGAGCAGCTGGGCGTCCACCAGCCATCGGTCGTAGCTGCGGCCCAGCCCTTCCAGGTCCCACAGCCGGCGGACCAGCTCGACCGAGTCGCCGTCGTGCTCGGCACTGAACCGTTCGGCCCGAGCCCCTTCGGCTTCCAGCAGGGCGTCCACCTCGGGCGAGCCGTGCGGGGCGATCCAGGTGGTCTCGTCGAGCGCGGCGTAGCCGAGGAACCGCAACGACGCGCGCAACCGCTGCCGGGCCGAACGATCGGCCACCTTGCTCATCACCAGCACGTGCCAGCGACCGTCCCAGCGCTGGCCGCCGGTGCGGTAGATCCGGGCCAGTGCGTCGTCGATGCGCAGTCCGGCCTTCGGGGTGAGCTCGTAGCCCGGGCCTTCGGGCAGCCGGATCGGATGCAGCCAGCCCTGCCGCACCATCCGGGACACCGCGGTGCGCACCGCGGGCGCGGCGATGTCCAGCGGCGCCAGCAGCCGCACCAGCGCGGCGATCGGTGCGGCACTGCCCCGGGTGCGCAGATGATCGCCGTATAGATCGAAGAGGGCCGAACGCGCGTTCATTGCGCCGAGTCTGCCGTCTACGGAGGGTGATCCGCAGCCCTGACGCGCATTGTCCGGATGGAGATCGTTTCCTTCGTGCACACGGAATCGGGATAATGGTTGCCAGTTCGCCGCGCAGGCCATCCGGGCCACGACAAGATCTGCGCGGACAGAGGAAGGGGAGCGAGCATGGCGGCCATGAAGCCGCGGACGGGCGACGGACCGCTGGAGGTCACCAAGGAGGGGCGTGGCATCGTCATGCGCGTTCCACTCGAGGGTGGCGGCCGGCTGGTCGTCGAGCTGTCCGCCGACGAGGCAAACGCCCTCGGTGATGCGCTGAAGACCGTCGCCGGATGATCGGCGGGCCGGAACCCGGCCGATCGTGGTCCGGTTGCCGGTGCCGCCGGCACTACCGGCGCGCCCCGGGGACCTAAACCATGCCAGTGCCCGAGCTCTCGCTCACCGATCGCCCGCTGACCGAGCCCGGCCCGGCGGATGTCGCGGCAGCGGCCCTGCTCCCCGCCGACGACGACGCGCCACCGGTGCCCGGCACCGGCGCCGTCGAGCTAGCCGAAGCCCACGGTGTCGATCTTCCGAGCCTGCTCGCCCGGGTCCGAAAGAGTGAAGCTGCCGGGGGGAAACCCGGGGAGGTCATCACCGTGCCGTTGCCGGCCAGGACCGGGCCCGATCCGGGTCCGGTCGAACTGTTGCTGGTCGGGGTCGGAGATCGCTCCACCACCGCCTACCGACGGGCCGGAGCGGCGCTGGCCAAGCGCCTGACCGGTCGCCGAGCGGTGGCCAGTGCGGTGACCGACGGGGCCGATCCGGCCGCCGTCCAGGCGTTCGCCGAGGGCCTGGCGCTGGCCGCCTACTCGTTCAAGCGCAAGAGCACGCCGGCCAAACCGGCCACCCTGCCGGTCCAGGCGGCTGCGCTGCACGTGGGTGCCGCGGCCGACGGCCTGGCCGATCAGGAGGCGGCGCTGGCCCGGGCCCGCACCGTGGCCGCCGCGGTCTACCTGGCCCGGGATCTGACCAACACGCCGGCCAACGTCAAGGATCCGAGCTGGCTGGCCGACCAGGCCGCGACCATCGCCGAGCAGGCCCGGCTGTCCATCGAGGCATGGGACGTGCAGCGGCTCGCGACCGAGGGATTCGGTGGGCTGCTCGCGGTTGGCACCGGGTCGTCCCGGCCACCCCGGCTGATCAAGCTCGGTTACACCCCGGCCGGCTCGGACGGCACCGAGCCGCACGTGGTCCTGGTCGGCAAGGGGATCACGTTCGACTCCGGCGGCCTGAGCATCAAGCCGAACGACGCCATGGTTCCGATGAAGGCCGACATGGCCGGCGGCGGTGCGGTCATGGCGGTGCTCAGCGCACTACCCGAACTGGACGTGAGGGTACGGGTGACCGGACTGGTCGCGGCGGCCGAGAACCTGCCGTCCGGGTCCGCCTACCGGCCCGGCGACGTGATCACCCAGTACGGCGGAACCACGGTGGAGGTGTTGAACACCGACGCCGAGGGCCGGCTCGTGGTCGCCGACGCGCTCGCCTACGCGGATCGGCACCTGGACCCGACCGTGCTGATCGACCTGGCCACGCTGACCGGCGCCGCGACGCTCGCACTGAGCCGCCGGATCGGTGCCCTGTATGCCACCGGATCCGCTGATCAGGTGGCCGAGGCGCTGCTGCGCGCCGGAGCCGAGGCCGGGGACCGGTTGTGGCGGATGCCGCTGGTCGACGACTATCGGCACGCGCTGGACTCCGCGATCGCGGACCTGCGGCACATCTCGATGGACCGGCACATCAGCGGCGGCTCGATCACCGCGGCGCTGTTCCTGCGGGAGTTCACCGGCGGCCGGCCGTGGGTCCACCTGGACATCGCGGGTCCGGGCAAGGTGGAGGCCGAGGAGCACGAGATCTCCAAGGGCGGCACCGGGTTCGGCGTGCGCGCGTTGCTGCGCTGGCTCGGCTCTGCCGAGCCCGTTCCCGGCGGAGGCTGAGCGCGCTCGGGAACCAGATGGATGCCGTTTGCGTTGGGCCACGATGAAGGCCGAGTTCCGCTCGGCCGCTGGATCGTGCGCGAAACTGCGAGCAACGCTACGAACGGCACCGCAGCGATCCGCCCGAGACGACCGCAGGAGCGCCGGAGAGGGGTGCGGGTGTGGCTGAGCCAACCGACCTGCCCGAACCGCTCGATCTGCCGCGTCCGGCCGACTGGACCCCGCCCAGCTGGGATCAGGTGGTCCGGACCCATTCCGGCCGGGTCTACCGCCTTGCCTACCGGCTGACCGGCAACCAGCACGACGCGGAGGACTTGACCCAGGAGGTCTTCGTCCGGGTCTTCCGCTCGCTGGCCAACTACACGCCAGGCACGTTCGAGGGCTGGCTGCACCGGATCACCACCAACCTGTTCCTCGACTCGGTCCGGCGCAAGCAGCGGATCAGGTTCGACGCACTGCCGGACGACGCACCCGAGCGGTTGCCGGGGTGGGAGCCGTCGCCGGCCCAGGTGATCCACGACCGCCTGTTCGAGGCCGACATCCAGGCCGCGCTCGACGACCTGCCGCCGGACTTCCGGGCCGCGGTCGTGCTGTGCGACATCGAGGGTCTGTCCTACGAAGAGATCGCGGCCACCTTGGGGATCAAGCTCGGCACGGTGCGCAGCCGGATCCACCGTGGCCGAACCCAGCTGAAGGCGGCGCTGGAGCACCGCGCCCGAGACCGGGAGGAGGCGTCATGACCCATCTCGGGGAACGGATCGGTGCGCTCGTCGACGGAGAGCTCGATCACGAGGAGCGAGATCGGCTGCTCGGGCATGTCGCCGGCTGCCCGGACTGCCGAGTCGAGCTGGACGCCCAACGCAAGATCAAGTCGAGGTTGGCGAACGCGCACGGTCCTGACGTTCCGCCGGCCCTGCTGGCCAAGCTGCTCAACCTGGCCGAGCCCGGCGGCCCGCTGCCGCCGGTGCGCCGACCGGTCGGGCCGAGCTACCCGGTCGCCAGCGCACCGCCGCCGCGCACCGCCCGTACCGACTCGGCCGGCCGCCCGGTGGCCGCCCGGCCCGGCTCGGCCGGACCCGGCCGCTCCAGGCCGCGCCGCGGTGGCCGTCGCTACATCTACCTGACCAGCGTCGGTGCCCTGTCGGTGAGCTTGATCGCGCTCGGCACCGCGTTCGCCGCCGGTGACGCCGGCGGCGCCGGGCCGCGCGTCAACCCACCGGTCGACCGGTTCATCCTCGAGCACGCCACCACCAGCGACGGGGTGCCGTTCAGCGATCCGGCGACCTCGGTGATCTTCGGTGGTGGTGGTTGGCCGACGATCCAGCCGACCCCGGGCTTTGGTGGGTTCATGGGAGAGCCCGGTCGATGAGACGGTTCGGCACGCTGCTGTGGGCCTCGGTGGTCCTGGTCACCGGGACCGCCGGGCTCACACTGATCGTGGCGCCGGCCCCGGCCAGCGCCGACGGCCGGCTCGACGACGGCCGGCTCGACCTGGTGCCGGATAGCGACCCGACCGCGCTGCTGTTGCTGCACCGGGCCGAGACCGCGGCGTACGCGGTGCCCTTCACCGGCGTGCGCTATCTGGCCACCTGGTGCCCACGCGGGACCACCAGCGCGATCGCCGACGTCTCGCACGTGCCCGGGGTCGGGACCACGGTCTCGGTCCGGCAGACCGGCGCGGATGCGCTAGGTGCCGGTTCGGCCGGGCACATCGTGCGCGGACCGGGCCGGGAGCGGGCCCTGACCGAGGGCCTGGTGGCCCGCAACTTCCGTGTCGTCCTGGCCGGGATGGACAAGGTAGCCGGGCGGAGCGCGGCGATCGTCGAGGCGCGCCAGCCGGTGACCGATGCGGTGGTGGCCAGGATGTGGCTGGACACCGAGACCGGACTGGTGCTGCGGCAAGAGGTCTTCGACAGCCACGGCGCGGTGGTCCGGGCCGATGGCTTCCTCGCGATCAAAGTGGATCGACCGGTCCGGGCCGGCTCACCCGCACCGCCCACCGAGCCCCCGGTTGCACCCGACGCGCTGGCGGCTGGCAACACCGGGATCTGGACCGCGCCGGCTGAGCTCCCGTACGCCCTTCGGCTCTACCAGCTGCGTCAGTTCGACCACCCATCCGGGATGATCGTGCACGCGAGCTACTCCGACGGTCTGTCCACGGCGTCGGTCTTCGTCCAGCGCGGTCGACTGGATCCCCAGGCCCTGACCGGTTACACCAGGGTGCGGTACGGGGATGCCTCGGTGTATGTATACGACGGCACCCCCCGACGGGTGATGTGGGCCGCCGATGGGTCGATCTACACGATCCTCACCGACGGGCCGGAGGAGATGATCCAAGCTGTAGTGACCGCGCTGCCCTCGGACACCGGCGACGACGGTGTGCTGGATCGGATGGGCCGCGGTCTGGCCAGGGTCGGCTCCTGGTTCAACCCGTTTGGCTGAGCTGAAAGAGACGCGATGAGCGATCATCCGCACGGAGCCGATCCGACCGACTCCGCGCCCTGGTGGAGCGCCCCGACCCCGTCCCCTGACGACCCGTTCGAGCCGACCTCGCCGGGCGGCCCGTCCCCGGCCGACCCGTCCCCGCCGGCCGACTCGCCGGCCGACTCGCCGGCAGCGCAACCGAAGCGGGGCCTGGGCTCGGCGGTCGCCGCAGCGGCCACCGCGGCCCTGCTGGTCGGTGGCGCCGCCGGCGGAGTGGCCGGTTACCTGGTCGCCGATCGGGCCAACGGCCGGGTGCACGACGCGGACGTGAACCTCGGCGCACCGCCGGCCGGCTCGCTGGATCGCTCACCGGACAGCATCGCCGGGATCGCGGCCACCGTGCTGCCCAGCGTAGTCAAGATCGAGATCACCGGGACCGGCCGGACCGGCACCGGGTCCGGCTTCGTGATCAGGGACGACGGCTACATCCTCACCAACAATCACGTGGTCGCGGCTACCTCGAACGGCGGCCGGCTGCAGGTGCGGTTCGGCGACGCCCGGCCGGTCGATGCCGCGATTGTCGGCCGCGACCCGCGGTCCGACCTCGCCGTGATCAAGGTCGTCGAGGGGTCCGGCCTCACCGCGGTGGCGCTGGGCAACTCCGACGGAGTGGCGGTCGGCGACCCGGTGGTGGCGATCGGCTCGCCGCTCGGCCTGGCCGGCACGGTGACCGCGGGCATCGTCAGTGCCAAGAACCGCACCGTGGTGGCCGGCAGCGCGGCCGGCGACCAGTCCTCGTTCATCAGCGCGATCCAGACCGATGCGGCGATCAACCCGGGTAACTCCGGTGGCCCGCTGGTGGATGCACGAGGTCAGGTGATCGGCGTGAACAGCGCGATCGCCACCCTGGGCGAGGGCTTCCCGACCGATCAGACCGGCAGCATCGGGCTTGGCTTCGCGATCCCGATCAACGACGCGCGCCGGATCGCCGAGCAGCTCATCGCGGACGGCTCGGCCGACCACGCGGTGCTGGGGGTCCAGCTGGATATGACGTTCGAGGAGGGCGGCGCGCGCATCCTGGGGCCCGGGCAGGGCAGCCAGCCGATCACCACCGGTGGCCCGGCCGAGCAGGCCGGGCTGCAGCCCGGCGACGTGATCACCAAGATCGACGACCGGCCGATCATGAGCCCGGGCGATCTGATCGTGGTGCTCGGCACCTATATCCCGGGCGACACGGTCCGAGTGACCTACCTGCGCAGCGGCGAGGAGCAAGAACCGATCCAGGTCAAGCTCGGTTCGTTCGATCGGCTCAACGGCTGACGAGAGCCCGCCTGAGCGGCTCCCTGGCCGCACCCTCGCGGTCCGCCCCACTACGCTGGAGGCCTCCGGCGCTTCGGGGCCGGACCGGACCGGGACCCCTGACGAGGATGCAGCGTGTTCGACATCGGCTTCTTCGAGATGGTCGCGCTAGCGGTCGTAGCGCTACTGATCTTCGGAGAACGCCTGCCCGAGGCGGCCGCGAATGCGGGGAGGTTACTGCGACAGTTGCGGCAGATGGCCGCGGGTGCGCGCCGCGACCTGACCGACGGGCTCGGTCCGGAGTTCGAAGAGCTGCGGATGTCCGATCTCAACCCGCGCACCTTTGTACGGAAGCACCTGCTCGATCCCATTGACTCGGAACTCGAAGACCTGGGCGAACCAGACGCCCCCCGGCACAAGGCCAGTCCCCGGCCGCTGGGGCAGCGCGAAAGGCCGCCGTACGACGCGGACGCGACCTGAAGGAGTCGCAGTTGAGAGCGTTGCGCAGGCAGTTCGCCGCGGCCGACTTTGCCATGTACGGCCTGGACGGTTCCTGGCGCGGTCCCCGTTGGCTCGGGCGGTTGCGCACCGATCCTGACGGCACCCCGCTGATCGGGGAGCTCGGCCACGGCAACTCCCGTGAGCACCAGCTGCAGCCGGCACCCTCACACGTCGTGGGCGTGCTGTCGGTGCGGGATGCGCCACCCCGGTTGGAGCTGGAGGGCACCTCGGTCGGGACCGCGGCGTTCGCGGCCGCCGAGTGCCTGGTCCAGCTGGCCGCGCCGCTGCACCTGGAGGCCGACATCCGGGAAACCTGGGTGGATCAGCAGGCCGACCTGGCCTTCGAGCTGGCCTCCGAGCTGGACGCCGACCGGTGGAGCACGATCGAGCTGCCGGTCGACGCCGAGCCGGCTAAGTTCCGGTGTCGGGACACCGGATACGGCTGGATCGCGGCCGGGGAGTCGCAGGACGGCTTCATCGGCCTGTACGGCCGGGGGGTCGAGCTGGACAGCCTGGTCCTGGTCACCGCGGACCTGCAGACCTACAGCTGATCGGAGCGTGCGGCCGGTTGACTGCCGGGGCTAGCTAGCTGCCGACCGGGGTGAGCCCGAGCGAACGGCCAGCCAGCCCGCGAGCCCGGGCGGTCAACCGGCCGGCGATCCGGTTCAGCTCGGCCGCGGCCGGCGCCTGCGGGTCGGTCAGCACCAGCGGCTGCCCGGTGTCGGCGCCGGTCCGCAGCGCGACGTCGATCGGCACCTGGCCGAGCAGCGGCACCGAGTAACCGAGGGTCCGGGTCAGGCCGGCGGCGACCGCCTCGCCGCCACCGGAGCCGAACACGTCCACCCGCTCCCCGCAGTGCGGGCAGGGCAGGCCGGACATGTTCTCGATCACGCCGGCGATCTGCTGCTTGGTCTGTGCCGAGATCGAGCCGGCCCGCTCGGCCACCTCGGCGGCCGCGATCTGCGGGGTCGTGACCACCAGCAGCTCGGCGCCGGGCAGCAGCTGGGCTACCGAGATCGCGATGTCTCCGGTCCCCGGCGGCAGGTCCATGAACAGCACGTCCAGGTCGCCCCAGTACACGTCGGCCAGGAACTGCTCGAGCGCCCGGTGCAGCATCGGTCCGCGCCACACCACCGGGCGGTTGCCGCCGGTGAACATGCCGATCGAGATCACCCTGATCCCGTGCGCGGACGGCGGCATGATCATGTCTTGGACCTTGGTCGGCAGCCCCTCGACCCCGAGCATCCGGGGCACCGAGTGGCCGTAGATATCGGCATCCACCACACCCACCGACAGGCCGGATGCCGCCATCGCCGCGGCCAGGTTCACCGTGATCGAGGACTTTCCCACCCCGCCCTTGCCGGACGCCACCGCGTAGATCCGGGTCAGCGAGGACGGCTTGGCGAACGGGATCTCCCGGCTGACCTGGCCGCCGCGGAGCTGGGTCTGCAGCGCGGTGCGCTGCTCCTCGGTCATCACGCCCATCGCGACCTCGACCCCGCTGACCCCGTCCACCTTGCCCACCGCGGTGGTGATGTCCCGGTTGAGGGTCTCCTTGAGCGGGCAGCCGGCGACGGTGAGCAGGATGCCGACCCGGACTCGGCCGGCGGGGTCGACATCGACCGTGTCGACCATGCCGAGCTCCGTGATCGGGCGACGGATCTCGGGGTCGTTCACGGTGGCCAGCGCGGCCTCGATCGCCTGGACGGCGGGTAGAGCGGTCACGGTGTGCATGCTACGTCGCGCGGCCACTCACCGGCCGGTTGGGCCACGATCACGTGATCCGGACCGGGTCGCCGGCCGACTGACTACCCTGGGTCGGCGTGGGGGAAGATCGGGCCCGCCGCCGTAGCCTGGTGGCCGGCGCAGTGGTTACCAGCCTGGTCGGCATCGGTGTGCTGGCCGGTTGTGGCGGCGACCCTGGCGACGAGGATGCCCTGCGCACGATGCTCGATCGGGCTCGGGTGGCCGCGCTGGCGGCCAAGACCGTCGAGATCACCGCGGTGGTGGACGACCGTGGCTACCAGACCCGGATGGAACTGCATCTGGTGCACGGCCGGGGCGGGAAGGGCCGGGTCGAGCACTCCGACCGGTCCTTCGACCTGATCAGGATCGGCTCCGATCTCTACATCCGCGGGATCGGCGACGCGTTCGGCGACCTGGGTACCGAGGCCGAGCGCCTGCTCAAGAATCGCTACCTGCACGTCAAGGTCGACGACGTGAACTACGTCGAGTTCGCCGCCTACCTGCAGTGGGAGACGTTCTTCGACCAGCTGCTCGTGCTGTCCGGTCAGCCGGACTCGGTCCGGGTCATCGACAGCCGGCGATCGACCGGCGTGGTCGACCAGGCCGGCCGGCGGATCATCTGGCTGACCGGTGGTGACGTCGCCCGCCCGATGCGGGTGACCGCGTTGGAGCGGGGTGGGTCGGCCGATGTCGTGGAGTACTCCGGCTACGGCAAGACCGTGCAGCTGCGCAAGCCACGGCCGGAACAGATCGTCGAGCTGCCCGAACTCGAGGCCGCGCTGACCGGCGGGGTGCCGGCGGCCGACTAGGTCGTGTCTGACAAATCCTCGGCGGCGCGGTTCGGCGCCCAGGCGTCGACCGGCCGCGTTGTCGTCGTCGCCGATAGTTCCACTATCGACTCCTC
>JAKEEW010000285.1 GCA_022616375.1 Sporichthyaceae bacterium | reverse complement strand
GCGACTGGACATCAAGACCGCCAAGGTCAGCGGGGCATCCATCGGCGGAAAGGTGCACAAGGTAGTCCCCTATGCCGCCCTGTTCTACGACGCGCAGGGCAAGACCTGGGTCTACACCAACCCGGAGCCGCTGGTCTTCATCCGGCAGCTGGTCGTGGTGGACCGCATCGTCGCCGACCTCGCGATCATCACCGATGGCCCGCCGCTGGACACGTTGGTGGTCACCGTCGGCGTGGCTGAGCTCTACGGCGCGGAGGTCGGCGTCGGCAAGTGACGCGCCAGCGCGTCAACCATCGGCAGGCAAACTCACGGGCAGCTCACGGGGTAGTTCATCGGTGCAGGCATTCACGGGAATGCCACCCAATAGGTCAGCGGGGCCGGCCCAGTCCGGCGGTCAGCAGGGAGTTCGGTCATGATGCGTTGGATCGTCAGCGCCAGCCTGCGGTTTCGGGTGCTGGTGGTCGCCGCGGCCTCAGCGATCATGGTAGTGGGGTTCGGGCAGATCGGCTCCGCGTCGGTGGATGCCTTCCCTGAGTTCGCCCTGCCCCGCGTCGAGGTGCAGACCCCGTGCCTGGGGCTGTCGGCGGCCGAGGTGGAGGCCCTGGTCACGGTGCCGCTGGAGCAGGGGCTCACCGGCCTCGATGGGCTGGCTGACCTGCGGTCCCGTTCGGTGGCCCAGCTCTCCCAGATCGAGCTGCTCTTCCACCGCGGCACCGACCTGCTGCACGCCCGCCAGCAGGTGCAGGAGCGCCTGGCCACGATGACCGCCTCGCTGCCCACCTGGGCCAGCCCGCCGTTCATGATCCAACCGCTGTCCTCGACCAGCCGGGTCATGAAGATCGGCCTGTCCTCGAAGAGCCGCTCGCTGATCGAGATGTCGATGATCTCCTACTGGACGATCCGGGCCAAGCTGCTGCGCGTACCGGGCGTGGCCAACGTGCCCATCTGGGGCGAGCGGCTGCAGATGCTGCAGGTGCAGGTGGAGCCGAACCGGCTGCGCGACCACAACGTCTCGCTCAACCAGGTCATGGAGGTCACCGCGGACGCTCTCGACGCCGGCCTGCTGCGCTTCTCCGACGGGGCCGTGATCGGCACCGGCGGGTTCATCGACACCCCCAACCAGCGGCTGAGCGTGCACAACGTGCTGC
>JAKEEW010000284.1 GCA_022616375.1 Sporichthyaceae bacterium | reverse complement strand
GGGTCGCCACCGATGCGCCGCTGGTCCGGGCCGGCGCCACCCAGGCGGTGGTGCGCGGCGAGATCGTCCGGGACGGCCGGCGGCTACTGGTCGAGTTGGAGATCAATCCTGGCAAGGCGAACCGGGCCCGGATCAACCGGTCGGCGCTGCCTCGGGCCCGGGAGGCGTTGGGCGCGCTCCGCACCGTGCTGTTCGCCCCTGAGGACATCGCGCTGGTCAAGGGGGATCCGACCGAACGCCGCAGGTATCTGGACGAACTCCTGGTAGCCCGGTCGCCCAGGTTCGCCGCGGTCCGGCACGACTACGAGCGGACGCTCAAGCAGCGCAACGCCTTGCTGAAGTCCGCAACGGCGGCACGGCGTGGCGGTGGTGGGGCTGCTGATCTTCGTACCTTGGACGTCTGGGACGGGCATCTGGCCCGCACCGGCGCCGAGCTGCTCGCCGGCCGGCTCGAGCTGACCGAGTCGATTCGTCCACTGGTCGACAAGACATATGAGTCGGTGGCTCCGGGCGCCGGTCCGGCGATGATCGAGTATCGGTCCAGCCTTCCCGGCGAGGGAGCGCCGTCGCCTGATCGCGCACTGCTCGAGGCTGCGCTGGTGGCTGCGATGGCCGCGGCCAGGTTCGAGGAGATCGAGCGCGGGGTAAGCCTGATCGGGCCGCATCGTGATGAGCTTCTGATGCGGCTCGGTTCGCTGCCGGCCAAGGGCTACGCCAGCCACGGCGAATCATGGGCGTTCGCGCTGGCGCTGCGGCTCGCCGCGTACGAACTACTGTGCGCGGATGGCGGGGAACCGGTGCTGATCCTGGATGACGTGTTCGCCGAGCTGGACGCCGACCGGCGGGACCGCCTGGCCGAGCTTGCCAGCCGAGCCGAGCAGACCCTGATCACCGCGGCGGTGCCGGCCGACATCCCGGAGATCCTGCAGGGCGCGCGGTTCGACGTGATGGGGGGCGTGGTGACCCGTGTCCGCTGACCAACCCGATGCCCAGCCGGGCCGCCAGCCCGGCGAGCAGCCAGCCAACCGGCCAGCCGAGCAGCCAGCCAGCTGGCCAGCCGAGCAGCCAGCCAGCCGGCCATCCGAGCAGCCAGCCAACCGGCCAGCCGAGCGGTCACCCAGCCCGCCCGGGAACCAGCCAGCCAGCGGATCCGGCCAGCCAGCCGAGCCGGCCGGACCCCGATCCACCGGGCCGCCGAAGTCCGGCATTGACCTGGCCAAATCCGCGCTTGCCGCAGTCCGGGCGGCGGCCGCGAAGCGGGGT
>JAKEEW010000283.1 GCA_022616375.1 Sporichthyaceae bacterium | reverse complement strand
GCAACCACCCGGCCGCCACATCACCGTCAGCACCGGAACGGCGGCAGCGGCGGTACTCCTGCACGTCACCACACCCGCGACCACGCTGGTCAGCACGATTCGCCGCCGCCGGCCCAGAGCCGGCCGGCGGGGCGCGATGTCGGTTCGCTCTCGAGTTGCAGGGAGCGGCTGGCTCGGTTGCGCCGCAATTTGGTAAGTGGTAGCTTACCGTTCGTGGACACTTACGGAGAAGCAAGCCTGGGTCTGCTCGGTGACCCGACCCGGCGCGCGATCTTCGAGCTGCTGGCTCGACGTCCGTGCTCGGTGGGTGAGCTGGCCCGGCAGTTGCCGATCAGCCGGCCGGCGGTGTCCCAGCACCTCCGCGTGCTCAAGGACGGCGGCCTGGTGGTCAGCGAGGCCGTGGGCACGCGCCGCGTCTACCGGGTCAACCCGGAGGGCGTGACCGCCCTGCGCGCCTACCTGGACCGCATCTGGGGCCAGGCGCTCACGGCGTACCAGAAGGCCGCCGAGGCGGCCGACACCCACCCCGAACAGGGACAGGAACAGGAGGACAGATGACCCCCGCAGCGACGATCCCGGCGTTCACCGGGACGGTCACCGTCGGCGTGCCGGTCGAACGCGCCTTCCGCGTCTTCACCGAGTCGTTCACCACCTGGTGGCCCCCCCAGTACCACATCGGCAAAGCGGACATGGCCGAGGCGATCATCGAGCCGCGCGCCAGCGGGCGCTGGTACGAGCGAGGGGTCGACGGCAGCGAGTGCGAGTGGGGCCGGGTCCTGGCCTGGGAGCCACCGCACCGTCTGGTCGTCACCTGGCAGATCAACGGCCAGTTCCAGTACGACCCCGATCCCGAGCATGCCAGCGAGATCGAGGTGCGGTTCACCGCTGACGGCCCGGGGAAGACGACGGTCGAACTGGAGCACCGGAACCTGGACCGGCTCGTCGGCGGCCAGGCGGTCCGCGACGCGATCAGCGGAGGCGGTGGCTGGACCAGCATCCTGGACGCGTACGTCAAGGCAACAGCGAACCAGCCGTAGGCCAGTCCGGTCCCAGCCCGGACCCACGAGCCGCTGGCCGGGCAATGCCGGCCAGCGGCTCACCTGTCCAGTGCGTTGAGCATCCGTTTCAGGGCGACCT
>JAKEEW010000282.1 GCA_022616375.1 Sporichthyaceae bacterium | reverse complement strand
GTAGCGCCCACTGGGCCGCGAAGCTCGAACATCGGCTCAGGCATGGGCGAAGACCAGCGCGAACTCGATCAGGCCATGAGCTTCGGTGCTGATGGGGCCAAAGCTCGGATTGGGGATGCCCCAGTCGGCGAACGTGACCGGGATCTCACCGCTCACCCGGATCGCGTCGCCGCTGCGCCGCGCGGTCAGCGCAACGGTCACCTCCCGGGTCGTGCCGTGCAGCGTGAGCTTCCCCGACGCCTGTGCGGTCACGTCCTGCCCGTCGGCGGGAACCGACCCGAGGCCGACCGGCGTGGTCGGCGTGAAGGTCGCGGCCGGGTAGCTTCCGGTCGCCATGATCCGCCCCTGGAACTGCGCGTCCCGCCGGGCCTGGTCGCTCTTCACGGAGGTCAGGTCGACCGAGAAGCTCCCTGCGGTGACACGGGTCCCGTCGACGGTGATCTGACCGGTGACCGACGAGGTCCGGCCGACCGCCTCGGTGTCCTGCCCGAACAGCACCTCCTTGACCCGGTAACCGGCCTGTGAGCCGGCGGTCACCTTCCACGTGCCATCGACCGCGGCACTCCCCGGCGATCCGGCCGGCTGCTCCGCTCGGGTCGTGCCGCTCGCCGAGTCGGCCGCCGCGCTGAGACGGCCCGGCGTCCTGTCCTCGGTCGACTGGATGTGCGCATACGGGCCGGCGATGGCCGCGACCAGGGCGGCGACGGCCACGCCGATCATCGCCCAGCGCCAGCGCCGGGGGCGTCTCCTCGCCGATGCTGTGGTCACCAGGACGCTCCTCAGCCTCGTCAGCTCGTAATTCCGGCATCCCCGGGCGGGACGGGCGGCATCGCGATCGTGCTCCGCTCGGGTGAGAGCGCGGTAAGAGACGGTCGAGCAGCACGCGAGAACGGTGCCAGCGCCGCTACGTCTTGGTCTCGGCGACCGTGAGGAGGCGCCAGCGGCCCCCCATGGCGGGGTCGGCGCGCATGTAGATGTCCCAGCGGAAACGGCGGGTGGGGCTGCCGGGGCGGGCCAGGGTGACGGTGCCGCGGAGGATCTTGTCGCGGCCGTCGTCGATGATCCGGAACGGCGACTGCAGGGTGAACGCGTAGGCCGGCGGGCCGCTGTGGCGTGCCAGCAGCCGCGGTGCCTCGCTCTCCAGCTTCTGGTACTGGAGGCCGTCCGGCCAGAAGGAGTCCTTGACCTCCCGGAGGTCGCCGGTCGCGGCGAACTCGCCCCAGTCGCGCAGCGCCTGCTGGGTGTCCTGGGTCACCCGGGCGTCGACGGTCGTGGTGACGGTCGGGCGTGCCT
>JAKEEW010000281.1 GCA_022616375.1 Sporichthyaceae bacterium | reverse complement strand
GGGGAGCCGTCCGGCGACGCCGAGCGGCCCGGGCGGGTGGAGTCCCGCACCGACCTGCTCGACCGCTACGCCGCGCACGTGCGAGGCTTCGTCGACGCCGGCGCGCTGCGGCCCCTCAAGGTGGTCGCCGACGCCGCCAACGGCATGGCCGGGCACGTGCTCCCCAAGGTCTTCGAGGGGCTGCCGTTCCAGCTCGTGCCGATGTACTTCGAGCTGGACGGCAACTTCCCCAACCACCCCGCCGACCCGATCAACCCCAAGAACCTGGTGGACCTCCAGGCACGGGTGCTGGAGGAGGCCGCCGACGTCGGCCTGGCGTTCGACGGCGACGCCGACCGGGTGTTCCTGGTCGACGAGCGCGGTGGGATCGTCCAGTCGAGCCTGGTCTGCGCGCTGGTCGCGCGGACGATGTGCGAGCGCGAGCCGGGCGCGACCGTGCTCTACAACCTGATCTGCTCGCGGGTGGTGCCCGAGACGATCCGCGAGGCGGGCGGGGTGCCGGTCCGCACCCGCGTCGGCCACTCGTTCATCAAGCGGGTCATGGCCGACACCGGCGCGATCTTTGGCGGGGAGCACTCCGGCCACTACTACTTCCGCGACAACTACCGCGCCGACTCCGGGCTGATCGCCGCGCTGGTGGTGCTGGAGGTGCTGTCGCGGGCGCACCGGCCGCTGTCGCGGGTGCTGGCGCCCTACCGCCGCTATTCGGATTCCGGCGAGATCAACCGGCGGGTGGAGGGGGACGGTGCCGGCCCGGCGGCGGTCGTCGAGCGGGTCGCGGTGGCGTTCGCCGGCCTGCGCCAGGACCGCACCGACGGCCTCACCGTCGAAGAGGACGGCTGGTGGTTCAACCTGCGCCCGAGCAACACCGAGCCGCTGCTGCGGCTGAACGTCGAGGGCCGCACCGACGAGGAGATGGCGGGCGTGCGCGACCGCGTGCTCGACCTCGTCGGCGGTGAGCCGGCCTGAGTGGAGAGGAGAGCGAATGGCTGTCAACGCCGAGCTGCTGGCGATCCTGGCCTGCCCGAACTGCCGCGGTGAGGTCGACTACCACGAGGCCGAGCAGGTGATCGAGTGCCGCCAGTGCCACTATCGCTACCCGGTCCGTGACGACATCCCGATCATGCTGGTGGACGAGGCGGAAAAGCCCGCCGACGCCGATGCGGGGGACGCCGCCAGGTGAGCGGCGCCTCGACGCTGCCCGGCCCAGCCCTCGACCAAGCCCCATTCCTGGATTCCGGCCTC
>JAKEEW010000280.1 GCA_022616375.1 Sporichthyaceae bacterium | reverse complement strand
TTGCCAGGTACCCGCGGCGACCGGGTCCGTGCTGGCTTGGATATCGCGCTCGGTCACAGTCGGCGCACCTCTCTGCTGAGGGAGTCGAGATCGTCGGCAAGCTTGACCAGGGCGGCGTCGTTCGCCGGTGCCGCACCGTACAACAGCGCGCCGATCTCCTGGCTGGGTCGGCCGGTCCGCTCGGCCACGACGCCGACCAATGCGTGCGGTTCGGACGCCGCGGTCATTCCGACCATGGGCGCGATCCGGTCCCTGGTGGCGGCTCGCAATGCGTCGGCGGCCCGATCGGTCGCGGTGATCCGCCGGTACAGCCTGGCCCTGCCTTCCACGGCCTCGGCGGCCCGCACCACGACCGGCAGCGGTTCGATGACCACTGGGCCGAGCCGGCGGGCGCGCCACAGCGCGAGCAGGATGACCGCGATGGCGGCCTGCAGCGCCGCCCACTTCCAGCCCGCGGGGAGCAGATCCCACAGCGACCTGGGTTCCTCCACGCCGGCACCGGCCAGGAACTCCTCGACGCTGGGCAGGTACCAGACCAGATGCGGTCGCTCGCCGAGCAGGTTCATCGCGAGCGCGGCGTTGCCGTCCTTGCTGAGCTCACCATTGGTGAGCGGGTCGGGCGTGCCGAGCGCGGTGGCCGAGACCCCGCCCTCGACCCGCTGGGCCAGCGCGGCCCAGCCAGCGTCGAGGTAACAGCTGGTCACCGTGATGCTGGGGCGTGGCTCTGGCAGGTCGTAGCCGACCCCGCCGGTGCGGGCCGAGCCGGCGGCCGTTGCGGCAGGCAACGTGCAGCCCGGGTCGCGGCTGCGGACATCGATCGGTCCAGGGGCGATCACCGCGCCGGGCAGGTAGTGGCCCAGGGCCGCGCCGGTCGGGGCGACCACGACGATCCGGCTGGCTACCCCGGTCAGCTGGCTTAGCTGGGTCGGCCCGACCAGATTGCCGTACGCGATCAGCAAGGTGGCGTCGGCTCCGGCCAGCCGGGCCGCATCGGCGGCGGTCTCGGCGAGATCGACCTGGACCCCTTGGTCGCGCAGCAGCTCGGCCAGCGCCTTGCTCCCGCTCGGTGCGGCCGACCGCGGGTCGAGCAGTCCCGAGCGCTCGCCGCTGCGGGACCACGCGATCAACCCCGCCGCCAGCAGGACGATGACCGCGGTGATGATCGGGAGCCGCCAGCGCCTCATCCGGCACCTACGAAGCTGCGGCTCCGCCGGGTCGACCGGACCGCCTGGTCCAGCCCGCGTAGCTGTTCGTCCTGGTTCGCAGACGCCGGATGCTCCCCGTACATCACTTCGTCGAATGTCGTGGCCCCGGTGCGTAACGACTCGGCCAGCGCCGGCAGGGCCTGGCCCGCGTCGTTGGCCGCCTCGTCGGCGGTCCGCCCGGCCCGCGGATCGAGCAGATCGTACTCCTCGAGCTGTCTGATGATCGCGCGGAACCGCTCTCGGACCGCGGTGGCCCAGTCCTGCTCGGCGGCGGCCGCATCGGCGGCGGAGCGGTGCTCCGCCGCGGTCCGCACGACCGCACGCTCGTCGAACACAGCCGGATGGCTCGCCCGCGCATGCCGGATCGGACCGATCCGGTAGCGGATCAGCAGCACCGCGAGCAGGACCAGAACCGCCAGCAAGATCAAGCCGAGCACGCCGCCCGGGGCGTCGCCGACTGCGTTGAACAGCTGCGCCAGCCGATCCAGCAGCCAGCGGACGATCCGTTGCAGAAGACTCGGCTGCGCTGCCTGGTACTCCGGCTTGGCCAGCTCGTCCAGGGCGAGCTGGCGGGCCATGTCCCGGCCGATCTCGACCGGGACATCGAGCCCGAGCTGCCGGCCCGGTCCGAGCATGGTCCCTTACCCGTTCGTCGGCGGGCCGGGCTGCGGGGCTCCGGGCTGGGCTCCTGGCTGGGGCGCCGCCTGGGCGGTCGGTGCAGTCTGGGGTGCGCCGGGGAGGGTCACGCCGGCGGCCCGGGCCAGCTCGATGTCCATTCCTTCGCGGCGGATCCGCAGGTCGACGTAGAGCAGCACGGTGATCGCCGCCGAGAACGGCAAGGTGATCATCGATCCGATCACTCCGCCCAGGCTGACGATGATCAGCTCGAGCAGAGTCGGTTCGGACGCCGCGGCCGGATCGAGGAAGGACTCGAAGCCGCCGCCGAACAGCTGGAACGGTGCGGCCACGATGTTGGCGATCACGAACGTGATGATGAAGGCCAGCAGGTTGACGAAGAAGACCCGCCAGCGTGAACCGCGCACCAGCCGCCAGGACCGGCCGATCGCCTTGAGCACCGGCTGCTTCTCCAGCATCAGTGCGGGGGTGGCAACCGCAAGAGCGACCCAGACCAGGTAGAACACCGCAATGACCGCGGTGAT
>JAKEEW010000279.1 GCA_022616375.1 Sporichthyaceae bacterium | reverse complement strand
GGCCGCACCAGATGGAGCACGACTACGGCCTGATCGGCGGCAACATCTTCCACGGCGAGCTGTCTCCTGACCAGCTGTTCCACCTGCGCCCGGCGCCGGGCTACGCGGACTTCCGCACCCCGATCCGCGGGCTCTACCAGTGCTCATCGGCCACCCACGGTGGCGGTGGAGTCACCGGCATTGCCGGCTACCTGGCCACCCGGCGGATCCTCGCCGACCGCCGGCTTGGTCGACTGGGCAGCCGGCTGACCGGCCGGAGGTAGCCATGCCGGTGGTCAGCGCAACCCTGCCGCTGGACCCGGCCGAGGTCGCCCGGTGCCTGGACCCGGCCTGGAGCGGCTCGATGCTGCCCAGGGGCGCCTACCTGGACCAGGCCGTGCTCGATTTCGAACGGGAGCAGATCTTCGCGGCCGGATGGGTGTACGTGGGCCGTTCCGAGCTCGCCGCCGAGCCTGGCGACCGGGCCGCGATCGCGATCGGGGACGAGGGCGTGCTGCTGGTCCGGGGCCGGGACCGGCAGCTGCGGTGCTTTGCCAACGTCTGCCGGCACCGCGGGCACGAGCTGCTGCCGTGCGGCACCGCGGACAGCGGGCGGTTCGTGGCCTGTCCTTACCACGCCTGGGTCTACGACCTGGATGGCACGCTGCATCAGGTGCCGGCCGCGCACCGGCCGGACGTGCCGGCGGCGGACTATCCGCTGCTGCCGGTTGCGGTCACCGAGTGGCACGGTTTCGTGTTCGCGAACCTGACCGGGACGCCACCCCCGCTGGACCAGGCGGCACCGGGCCTGGCCGAGCTGATCGCGCCGTATCGGTGCGCCGAGCTCAAACTTGGCGCCGGGCACAGCTACGACCTGGCGGCGAACTGGAAGCTCGCGGTGGAGAACTACCACGAGTGCTTCCACTGCCCGGGCATCCACCCGCAGCTGTGCCGGGTCTCCTCGCCGACCAGCGGCGCCGACGCGCAGGCCAAGGGCCTGTGGTGCGGTGGCTCGATGGAGCTCGAGCCGGGCGTGGAGACGATGGCGCTTGACGGGCGCAGCCTCGGCGTGCCGATCGAGGGCCTGGCCGGGGAGGCCCTGCGTACCGTCTGGTACCTGCAGGTGTTCCCCAACCTGCTGCTGAGCCTGCATCCCGACTACGTCATGACCCACCGGCTGGTCCCGGTCGAACCCGGCCTGACCAGGGTCGAGTGCGAGTGGTTGTTCCCGGCTGTGGCGTGGGACCGGCCGGGGTTCGACCCGGCCTACGCGGTCGAGTTCTGGGACGTCACCAACCGGCAGGACTGGGCCGCGTGCGAGAGCGTCCAGCGCGGGCTGACCGCGCGGCGCTACACGCCGGGTCCGCTGTCGTCCTACCACGAAGTCGTGGTTCGCGCTTCCATCGAGATGGTCGCGCGCGCCTACCTCGCCGGGATGCCCGGCGGGGTCGCACTCGCCGGCTAGCCCGGCGGAATGGATGATCTGATGTCGATGTCAAGCGCCCCCACCGTCGCGACCGAGGAGGACTCACCCGAACAGATCGCACTTGACCGGTTGATTGCCGAGCAGGAGCAGATCTTCCTGGACCGCACCGGCCAGTCGCTGCGGCTGACCGAGTCGGCCAAGGCCAGCCTGGCCGGCGGCGTCGCGTCCAGCTGGCAGGACGCCCCACCGGGGACGGTATGGATCGACCGCGGCGCGGGCTCGCACGTCTGGGACGCGGACGGCACCGAGTATGTCGACCTGCACGCGGGCTTCGGCGTGAACGTGGTCGGGCACGCGCATCCGGCGATCGTGCGTGCGGTGTCCGGGCGGGTCACGCTCGGCACCCACTTCGCCCAGCCGACCTCGGACGTGATCGACGTATCCGTGGAGCTGGCCAGGCGGTTCCGGCTGCCGCTGTGGCGGTTCGGCAACTCCGGCACCGAGGCGACCATGGACGCGGTGCACCTGATGCGGGTCGCCACCGGTCGGTCGAAGATCCTCAAGGTCGAGGGCAGCTACCACGGCCATCACGACAGCGTTCAGGTCTCGGTGTATCCCGAGCCCGAGGACGCCGGCCCGGCCGCCCGGCCCAACTCGGTCGGGGTCAGCTCAGTGCCCAAGGACTTCACCCGGTTGACCGTGGTGGTGCCGTTCGGCGACCTGGCCGCGGTCGAGCAGGCGCTCGCCGACCACCCGGATGAGATCGCTGGCATGATCATCGAACCGTTCATGATGAACATCGGCCTGATCGCCCCGCCGGACGGGTATCTCGCCGGGCTTAAGGCGCTGCTCAACTCCCACGGTGCGTACCTGGCCTTCGACGAGGTGAAGACCGGGCTGGGCCTGGCCGCCGGCGGCGCGGTCGAGCTGACCGGCGTGGTGCCGGACATCGTGTGCTTGGCCAAGGCGCTGGGCGGCGGGGTGCCGTGCGGCGCGATCGGCGCGACCGAGGAGCTGATGCGGCTGATCTCCGACCGGGTGTACGAGCAGGTCGGTACGTTCAACGGCAACCCGCTGACCATGGCCGCGGCCAAGGCGGTGCTGACCGAGATCCTGACCGAGGACGCGTATGCGCACTTCGACCGGCTGCGGGCGATCATGGTGGCCGGCGCCGAGGACATCCTGCGCCGCTACGAGCTGCCCGGATACGTGGTCGCGTACGGCTCGAAGGGCGCGGTCATCTTCACCGATCGGCTGCGCGACTACCGCGACTTCCTCGCCTACGACGACCGGTGGGGGAACGCGCACTGGCTCTACCAGCACAACGGCGGGGTGTTCCTGCCGCCGTGGGGCAAGTGCGAGCAGTGGACGCTGTCGGTGCAGCACACCGAGGACGACGCGCGCCGGTTCGTGGCCAACCTCGAGACATTCGCTGCCGATCTTCGCGGCGGTCGCCGGGCGTAGGGAGGCGGTGGGCGCACCCGACCGGCGGTAGTCGTGCCGCGCCACTACGGCGACTGCGAGTTCCGGCTCGAGGTGCAGGGGATTCGCTGGGCTGGGCCGACATCTACAGCGCCGATCTGGACGGGCAGCGGCTGGACATCCCGGACGGACTGCCGGACGGGCTGTACTGCCTGCGCACCGTCGCCGATCCGGACCGGCTGCTGCAGGAGACCGACGAAGGCGACAACGGCGCGGTACGGCCCATCCGGTTCGCCGGCAACGAGGTCGCGGTGGCCCCCGCCGGCGCGTGCGGCTAATCCACGTCCTGCGGCTCGGCTCTCGGGGGTGATCGTGGTGGATACGCAGCGCTTCTGGGCCGATTTCTGCGGCCAGTCCACCACGATCACCGGGGGTAGACCTGCACCTCGGCGTTATGGCCGACGACATCGGCGAGCTTCGCGTCAGTGGTGAGTAGCGGCATGCCGAGCGCCTCGGCAAGAACGACGTAGGCGGCGTCGTACGCCGACAGGTTGTCGCGGAGTTCGATGATCCGTTTTAGGTAGGGCAGCACAGGGTGCCGGGTGATTCGGAGGCTGGCGTAGTCGACGAGCATCTCGTCGGCGCGCTCTGGATCGATCTTCCGGCCGAGCAGCAAGCCACGCACCCCGCTGGCCACCTCGGCGTCGAGAAGGTGTGGGGCATGCAATGGCCGAGGGGCCGTCATGCGGCGGCGCAGCAGATGATCCGAACCGCGATTGGCTAGCAGCCGTACGACTGTCGAGGCATCGACGACGGTCACCGGCGACCCTCGCGGATGGCCGAGATGATCTCCTCGTCAGTGACCTCCACCGGCCGCCGGGTGCCGATTCGCGCCACGGTTTCGGCCAGGCTCTCCTGGGCCGCGTCCGCAGCGAGAAGATCGCGCACGTATGCAGACAGAGATACCCCCTGCGCAGCGGCGCGCTCCTTGAGCTTGGCGACGACCTCGGCTGGGATGTCGCGAACCTGAAGGATCGTGGTCATGCCACCACGGTACTCCGATCTCATGAAGTCTGCATGAACTCCTTGAAGCCGGCGGCTGGTCGAGGCGGCTAGCGGCGGATCAGGGCGTCGACGGCCACGGCTCCGTCCGGCCGGGCGATCACCGGGTTCAGCTCGATCAGATCCAGGCCCTGATCCAGCAGCAGCGCACCGACCGAGGCGGCGAGCCGGGCGACCGCGCCGAGGTCGACCGGCTCCCGGCCGCGGCCGCCGCGCAGCAGACTCGCGCCGGCCAGCCTGGCCAGCGCGTGCTCGATCCGTTCCGGCTCGGCCGGCAGCGGGATCACCGCGACATCGGCGAGCAGCTCCACCCAGATCCCGCCGAGCCCGACCACGAGGCTGGGCACCACGCCGTCCCGCCGGGCGGCGACGAGCAACTCAACCCCAGGCTCGGCCATCTGCTCGACCAGGACGACCGCGCCGTGGCGAGCGGGTAGTGCGCGCAACCGGGTGTAAGCGGTGCGGACCGCGTCCCCGTCCGCCAACCCGAGGGCGAGCGCGCCGATATCGCTCTTGTGCAGCAGATCCGGTGCGCTGAGCTTGAGCCCGACCGGGTAGCCCAGCTTGTCGGCAGCCGCTACCGCGGCAGCCACCGAGTCCACGACCTGGCCGGCCGGCACCGGGATGCCCGCATCCTCCAGCAGTGCCTTGGCCGCATGCTCGGCTAGCCACTCCCGTTGGCTGGCGTCCCGCCCGGTCGTCGCCGCAGCTGCGACGGCGTGCAGCCGATCCGCCGACCCCGGCCCGGCTGCGAGTGCGGCAGCGCAGACCAGCCCGGTGGTCAGCCCGGCGACCGGTGCGATCCCCGTCGCCGCGAGCCGGAACGCACTCGGCTCGTCCAGCAGCTCGGGCAGGGTGGACGCGACCACCACCGGCACCGATGTCCGGCCGGCGCCGGCGATGATGCCGTCCAGCGTGCCGTCCCAGCTCTGCGTCATTGCGGCGTCCATGCCTAGCGGCCGGTCGTAGTAGACCAGGATCTGGTCGATCGCCGGATCCGCGCCGACCACTTCGAGGATGCCGGCGATCGGGTCGGCCTCACCCCAGATCAGCGCGGTGTAGTCGACCGGGTTGGCCGCGGTCGCCGCCGCCGGCAACAGCGCCTCGAGTTGCCGGGCCGTGGCCGGGCTCAGCGCCGGTATCGAGACCCCGAGTTCCTCGGCTTGATCCGCGGCGGTGGCCGCGTCGCCGCCGGAGCAGGTCACTACCGCGGTGCCCGGGCCACCCGAGCCCGGTCGATGCACCGCGAGGGTCTTGGCCAGCTCGAGCAGCTCGTGCGGATTGCGCGCCCAGGCCCCGCCGGCCTCCTCGACCAGCGCGCGCAGGATCCGCGCATCGCCGGCCACCGCGCCGGTGTGGGCCGCGGCGGCGCTGCGCCCGAGCGCGCTCTGCCCGGCCTTGAGCACCACGACCCCGGTGCCGTGCTCGACGCACGTGGCCAGCGCCGAGGCGAGCCGGGCGCCATCGCAGTCGTTCTCCAGGTACAGCGCGACCGAGCGGACCCCGGGCGCGGCCGCCAGGTAGTCCAGGTAGTCGGCCGCGTCGAGCACCGCCTGGTTGCCGCCGGAGACCACGGTGTGCAGCAGCAGCCCGCGCCGGGCCGCGATCGCGTTCACCGCGACGTTGCCGCTTTGCGAGACCAGCGCGACCGAGCCGGCCGGCCGCGGGTGGAACGCGTCACCCCACAGGATCGCGCGCTGTTCGAGCGCGATGATGCCGTTGCCGTTCGGTCCGCACACCGGTAAGTCGTGTCGCCGGGCCGCGGCAACCACGGCGTCCTGCAACGATCGGCCGTGCTCGACCTCGGCGAAACCGGCCGCGAACACCACCGCCCCGCCGCAGCCGAGCTCGCCGGCCTGGTCGACCAGGCCGGCAACCGTGGCCGCCGGGGTGGCGATCACCACCGCATCCACCGGCCCGGGCAGATCGGCCAGGCTCGGCACGCACTCGACCCCGTGCACGACGCGGGGGCTCGGGTGCACCCCGAACAGTCGTCCGGAGTAACCGGCCGCGACCAGATTGGCCAGCGCCTGGTTGCCGTACGTGCCGGCCCGGGGTGAGGCGCCGACGACCGCAATCGAGGTGGGGGCCATCAGCCGGTCCAGACGCACCTGAGCTCCTTTCGCGGACCCTTCGTCGCGGGCAAGCCGGAACGAGAACTAACACCAGACCTTGACTGGTCAGTCAGTCAGCGGTCAAGGTCTGGGCATGGACTTCACCTACACCGCGCGGCAGCGCGAGCTGAGAGCGCGGGCCGCGTCGCTGACTGCGACGATCATGAAGTACGAGGGCGACTGCGAGGAGTCCAACGGTCTGTCCGCGGCCGTGCACGCCGAGCTGCGCCGGGCGGTGCTCGACCACGGCCTGCAGGCGATCAACATGCCGACCGAGTGGGGCGGCGCCGGGCTGTCGATCCTCGAGCAGGTCATCGTGCAGGAACAGCTCGGCCGGCTCACCGGCGCGCTCTGGGACGTGGTGTGGCGACCGGCCAACGCGCTGCGGGCCTGTACTCCGCAGCAGCGGGAGCGCTACCTGCTGCCCGGGATCCGGGGCGAGCGCCGGGACTGCGTCGCGGTGACCGAACCGGCCGCCGGTTCGGACCCGCAGGCGATCGAGACCACCGCGGTGCGCGACGGCGACCACTACGTCATCAACGGGGAGAAGTGGTTCGTCACGGTCGGCGACGTCGCCGACTACATCGTCCTGCTCGCCACCGTCGACGGCCGGCCGACCACGTTCCTGGTGGACAAGGATCTGCCGGGCGTGCAGATCACCCGGGTGCCCAGGTACACCCACACGTTCGTCTACGAGCACCCGGAGATGGTCTTCACCGACGTCCGGGTGGCCGCGGACTGCCAGCTCGGGGAGATCGGCCAGGGCTACGACCTGATCCGGGACTGGTTCGTCGAGGAGCGGCTGATGATCGGCGCCAGGACCGTCGGCGCCGCCGAGCGGGCCACCGAGCTGGCCGCCGAGCACGCCCGCACCCGGGTTCAGTTCGGCTCGCCGATCGTGAACTTCCAGCTGGTCCAGGCGATGCTCGCGGACAACGTGGTGGATGTGACTACGAACCGGTTGCTGGTGCACCAGGTGGCCTGGGAGGCCGACCGCGGAGTGGACCGCAAGACGCTGCACGCGAAAGCGGCGATGGCCAAGCTCTCCGCGTCCGAGGCGGCCGGCCGGGCGGTGGACCGGGCGGTGCAGATCTTCGGCGGGCGCGGCTACATGCGGGAGAACCCGGTCGAGCGGCTGTCCAGGGAGCTGCGGGTGGACCGGATCTGGGAAGGCACGTCGGAGGTACAGCGCCTCATCGTCGGCAACGAGATCGCCAAACGCGGCACGTCAGCAGTGCTGGCCGCACCGGGGATGTAACCGCGCTCCGGGTGGTCAGCGGAACTGGCGGAAATACTCCCGGATGTCGTGCACGAGCAGGTCCGGCGCGTCCATCGCCGGGAAGTGACCGCCTTGGTCGAAGTCGGACCAATGCTCGATCTGGCCGGCCGGATCGAGCACGCGCCGCAGCAGGCCGTCCGTGCTCCCGAACGCGGCCCACCCGGTCGGGGTCGGGGACGGCGCCCAGTCCTGCTCGGCATGCGAGGCCGCGTAGATGAACTGTGCCGCGGACTGCCCGCTCCCGGTGAACCAGTACACGCTGATTCCGGTGAGCAGGTGGTCCAGGTCTACCGCGCCGTCGGGCAGGCCGTCCCCGCTGCCGAGGTCCGCCCACTCCTTGAACTTCTCCACGTTCCAAGCCAGCTGCCCGGCCGGGGAGTCGGTGAGCCCGTACGCCAGCGGCGGCCGGGTCGACTGGATCTGCAGGTAGCCGCGCCCGTCGGCCTCGTACGCCCGCAGCCGCTGCAGGTGCGCGGCCTCGTCGGCGGACAAGCCGTCGACCTGTTCCGGCAGCATGCCGCCGATCAGAGAGACCGCGGTCACGTCGGTGTTGACGTGCGCGGCCAGCGCGCCATTCGGATCCACCTTGCCCAGATCCCCGGTCACCCCGCCGCCGATGTCCCCGCCCTGCGCGACGTATCGCGGGTACCCGAGCCGGTGCATGAGCTCGACCCACGCCCGGGCCGTCCGGCCGACCTCCCATCCGTCGCCGCTCAGTGGCGTCGAGAAGCCGAAGCCCGGCAGCGACGGGGCCACCACGTGGAAGGCATCGGCCGGGTGGCCGCCGTGGCGCTGCGGGTCACTCAGCGGACCGAGCATCTCTAGGAACTCCACGTTCGAGCTGGGATAGCCATGGGTGATCAGCAGCGGCAGCGCGTCGGGCTCGGGTGAGCGCACGTGGAAGAAGTGGATGTGCTGGCCGTCGATGGTGGTGGTGAACTGCGGATACTCGTTCAGCCTGGCTTCCTGCTCGCGCCAGTCGTACTCCGTTCGCCAGTACTCCGCCAGCTTCTGCAGATACGGCACCGGCACGCCACGCGCCCAACCAGAGCCGGGCACTTCTCCGGGCCAGCGGGTCCGGGCCAGCCGGTCGTTCAGGTCGTCCAGGTCGGCCTGCGTGATCTCGATCCGGAACGGGCGGATCTCAGCGCTGTCCACGGTTGGGCTCCAATCCATGCGGTTCACGCGCACGTCGCGGGAACCCCAGGACCGGATCCCGTCCGGTCAACGCGCCGAACTGGGCAGGAGGTTGCGAGCCCTGCCGGTGGCGAGACCCGGCGGCTTAGCCGACCGGCCGGCCGAGCACGGCCGCCGCCGCGTTCCGGCCGTTCAGCGCGATCACCGAGCCGGCCGGGTGGGTGGCCGCACCGCACAGCCAGAAGCCGTCGATGCCGATGTCCGGGGTGAGCCGGTGCTCCCACATCTGGTCCGGCATGGTCTCGCCCTGGAAGATGTGCCCACCGGTCAGCCCGACCCTGGACTCGATGTCCGGCGGCCCGAGCACCTCGTACTCCTCCACGCAGTCCGTGATGCCGGGGGCGAAGCGTCCGATCAGGTCGAGGAACTGGTTGGCGATGGCGTCGCGCTGGCTGTCCCAGCTCCCCGCCGCCAGTTGGTAGGGCGCGTACTGGCCGAACACGCTCATCAGGTGCTTGCCGTCCGGCGCCGACGACGGGTCGTAGCCGGTCTGGAAGTAGATCTCGCCGTAGCCGACGTTGGGCACCCCGCGGGCGCAGTCCTCGAAGGCGGCCTGTGCGGCGTCCAGACCCTGGGTCACCGAGATCATTGAGAAGTGCGGGTAGCGCTCGCCGGGGGCCGCGGTGAACTCCGGCAGTGCCCGTAGCGCCGCGTTCAGCTTCACCACCGGGGAGCGCACCTGCCAGGCATCGATCCGGTCCCGGACCGGGGCCGGCACCCGGTCGCTCGGGATCAGGCCGAGCGCCCGTTTCGGGTCCGCGTTGGAGATGACGTTGCGGGCGGTGATGAACTCCCCACCCTCCAGCCGGACCCCTTCGCCGGGCAGGATCTCGACCACCGGGGTTCCGGCGCAGATCACCGCGCCGGCCGCGACCGCGGCGTCCGCGATCGCGAAGCTGACCATGCCCATACCGCCGGCGACGTAGGCCCAGACCGGTCCCTGGCCGTCGGTGTCGCCCATGAAGTGCATGAGCTTGACCGACGCAGTGCCCCAGTCGTACGGCCCGGCGTACGCCCCGATCACGCCCTGGCCGAACAGCGCGTCCTTGAGCCGCTGGTCGGACACGTAGTAGTCGAGCACCTCGG
>JAKEEW010000278.1 GCA_022616375.1 Sporichthyaceae bacterium | reverse complement strand
TCGCTGAGTGCGGCCAGGTCGGCGAGGTAGCCGGCCCAGCCATGATCGTGGGGCGTTAGGGCCGGATGGGGCAGGCCGGTGTGTTTCAGCCTGAGCAGGGTTCCACCCTGGCTTGGGGTGAGGGTGATGGAGACCGTGCTCGAGCCGGGCGGGATGGCGTCGTTGCCCAGGAACCCCCAGGTGAACTGCAGCCGGGACGGTGGGTCGACCAGGTTGAAGTGACCGCTGACGGTGGCGTTGTCGTTCATCTCGACCTGGTAGATGCCGCCGGGGCGTGGGTCGAGGGTGGCCGTGCGGCCGAGCCAGCGTCGATGCCGGTCCGGATCGGTGAAGTAGCTGAACACGATCTCCGGCGGGGCCTGGACGTGGATCTCGTGCTCAATGTGATCGCCGGCAACCGCCATGATTAAGACTCCTCGCCCGCCGCCGCGGAGGCCTCGGTCTCCGCGGCATCCTTGAGCCGGTCCAGTCCGGCCGCCCAGAACGTGTCGATGAATCCTTTCAGCTCGGCAAGACCGTCGGGCCGGGCGCGGTAGAGGCGGCTGGTCCCGCTGCGCCGTTCGCTGATCAGGCGCGCCTGGCGCAGGACCGACAGGTGCTGGGAGATCGCCGGCCGGCTCACGTCGAACCGCGCGGCGATCTCACCGGCGGCCATCTCACGATCCTTGATCAGCTCGAGGATCCGGCGGCGGTGCGGCTCGGCGAGGGCTCGGATTTGCGCGTCCACTGACAACAAGGTTAGCATCTGCTTACGTAAGCAGACTGCTAACTAAGCGCACCAGAGCTTTGGCCTGGCGCGGCGGGAGGACCCGACTCATGGCACGCATCGTCTTCGAAACGGTGATCAACGCTCCGGCTGCGCCGATCGTCAAGGCGCTGGACTCCGCCGACGGGATTGGCGGCTGGTGGACCGACGACGTCGAGTTCGCCGGCGGCGTCGGCGCGCACATGGCACTCGGGTTCCCGGTGGCACCGCTGCCGTTCGACCTGCGCGTGGACGAGGTCAGCGAGCAGCAGGTGACGTGGGCCTCAGTCGGCCAGTTCCCACCACACTGGATCGGCACGACCATTCACTGGACATTGACCGCCGCACCCGGCGGCACCACCGTCCGCTTCGTCCACGACGGCTGGGCCGGCGACGACGGACCGTTCGGGTCATCGGCGCTGACCTGGGGTCAACTCATGGGAACGCTCAAGGCGTACGTCGAAACCGGCGAACGCCAGCCGCTGTTCCGAAAAGGCTAGGTCGCCCGGAGGCCGGGTGAGCGTGCGGACTCGCTCACCCGGCCCAATGACCTGACTTCGGCCAAGTTGGTGCGCAACGCCCCGTCAGGTGATGAGCGCGAGCGCGTTGCGTAGGTCGGCTGGGAGCGGGTCCTCGGCGGTGATGGTTTGCCGGCCGGCGCGGATCTGGGCGGTGCGGTAGCGACGGGCCGAGCGGACGAACTTCTTGATGGACCAGCCGGTGCGGTCCTCGATCAACCGGGTGACCGCGAGCGCGGCGAACACGATGCTC
>JAKEEW010000277.1 GCA_022616375.1 Sporichthyaceae bacterium | reverse complement strand
CGCACATAGGAGCGCTCCTGTCTTGACGCGGGCGCATGCTGACCGCCGTAGACCTCACGGAGTGGACGGAGCACCGCACATGACCACCGACCCGACAGCCGACCCGTGGCTACCCGTTGTTACCCGTCGTTGCCCAGGTGAGGCGCGGTTGGGTGGCCTCTCGACGGCCAGCCGACGGGGCAAGCGGTTTGCGACCGGAACAACACCAACACCCACGGGCAACAACACCAACACCCACATGCGACTCGCATCCTGAGGCCGTGAGCATCCTTGCGGCGAGGGGGCACGGCCCGGCGGCACGCGCTGCTGTCGGGCGCCGGCTGTTGGGTGCCCAACAGCCGGCCGAAATGGGCCGATCCGGGCCCGGATCAAGGGTCGGTCACCTGACAGGACCTAACAGCACCCAACACGAACCCAACAGCCGACCTGTCGCCGCCGGTCGCGGTGCCGCAGTTGGCGTGTTTGGTGCTGGTCAGCGGCCCGCAGCCGGCAACAGGGGAGCAACAGGTAGGCAACAGGCTCCCCGGGCACGGCCCGCACACTGTCGCCGCACCGTTCGGTCTGGCAAGGGAGAACCCCGCGATGAGCGCCGCTGTTGGGCGCGTGCTGTTAGGTGCGTGCCTTTTCCTGGTCCCGGGAGCGCCCGCTCCCGGTGCACGTCCCGACCCGGCGAACCGCGCTGGGTCGGCCCGATCGATCGAGGAGATCGAACATGATCAGGCTTGACCTGGCGGGGTCCTACCCGTCGTGGCTGACTGACCCGCTGGCCGGCGCCTGGCGGGCGGTGGTCGAGTCGTGGCCGCTGCCGGCGTTCGCCGCCGCCGCCCTGGCCGGCATGGCGCTGGCTGCTCGCATCGCCTACCTGCGGGCATGGCGCTCCGCGCTCGTCTGGAGCTACTGGGTGCGTATCGACCCGCCCGCCTCGTCCGGGCCGCTGCCTGCCGGGCACGTGTGGCGACTGTTGGCGCCGCTGGCGGAGCTGGCCCACGGCCGGTAGCGGATCGTCCGGCTGCCGCTGGCGTTCGAGATCCACGCCCACTCCGGTCACCTTCGGGCGTACCTGCGGGTGCCGGCGCACGTGCCGCCGCCGGTCGCGATCAAGAAGGCGGCCCAGGCCTGGCCGGGTGCGGCCGTCACCGTTGCCGCGCCGGTCGGAGTCTTCGCCGCCCGGCCAGGGATGGCCGGATACTGGCTGGCCTCCCGTGACCCGGACACCGGCCCACTGGTCGACGACCCGCCGGGCCGGGCCGCGCGCGGCGACCCCGGGTTTGAGCCGCTGTCGGCGGTGCTGGACGCGATGGCCCGCGAGATCGACTCGACCATCATCCAGGTGCTGGTACGGCCGGCACCGGCCGGGCGCATGGCCGCCCTGCGCACCGCCGCGACCCGACCGGCCGGCCCGCGCACCAACCCGGTCTTCACCGCCGTGGACAAGCTCGGCGACGGGGTGCTCGCCGCCGCCCACGAAGTGATCGACATCGCCACACCCGGCAAGACACCGGCACGGACCGCAACCCCGCAGCCGAGCAAAGCCGGCGCCGGCCGCGCCTGACCCGCTGGCCATCGCGGGGATGCGCCAGGCCGCCGAGAAGTGGCGCGACCGGCCGCACCTGCTCGCCGCGATCCGGATCGGTGCGATCAGCGAGACCCGCCGCGTTGCCCGTGCCGCCGCCCGCAGCGTCGTGGATGGATACGTCCTCGCCTCCGCCGTCCTGCACCCGGTACGGCTGCGTGGCGCGCCGTGGCGCATCGAAGACCGGCGCGCCCACCCCCGGGAATGGCTGCTCGTGACCGCGGTACTAGTACTTGTCGCCCAACGCAAGCCGGCGGTGCGCGGAGTGTGCGCGCTCGTCGGCTGCGCTAGCGCCGTAGCGGCCGAGCATGGCTCGGCTACGCCATCCGGTCAGCCGCATCAGGTCGTCCTCATTGCCACCCGCGAGCTTCCACGCGTGCGCGAACGTGTGGCGGAACCGGTGGGGGTGCAGATCCTCGATCCCCGCTTCGGCGGCACGGCGGCGCAGCATCTGCGCGATTCCGGATTCCGTCATCGCTCCACGGATGCCGATCCACAATGCCGGCAGCTTGGCGTGGCGTTCCTTGGCACGCTCGCGGAGGTACCGGTCAAGCGCGGTCCCAGTCCTCCCGCCGAACGGCACGGCACGACCCCGGCCACCCTTGCCCATCACGTGGATAACGTCGTGCGTATCCAGATCGACGGCGTTGACGGTTAGACCTGCCATCTCACCAAGTCTGATGCCGGTGTCCAGAAAGAGCCGGATGATCGCCTGGTCTCGCCGCTGCTCGAAACCCTTCCCGGTCGTGACCTTGATCAGCGCGGCCAGCTCGTCACTGGCAAGAATCGGAACCGGCTGCTCGGGGATGTGCGGTTCCGACAAGCCGGCCATCGGGGATCGCTCGATCAATTCCTCATCAAGCATCCAGTTGAACAGGCGCCGCAACGAGCGGAACCGGACAGCGGCCGAGGTGGCCTTGTGCCGATCCAGCTGATCGGTCAAGAACTCCTGGATCTCGGTACGGGTGATCTCCGTGTAGGTCTTGCCGCCCGTGAAGTCTGCGAGCAAACCGGCGGCCTCGACGTAACTCTGGATCGTGCGTGGCGACCGGTTGGCCGTCCTCAGGTGGCGCTCAAATGACCGTAAAAGGGACGCGTTCTCCGCCGTCATATTCCGAACATTAGACGCTGTACGAGCGGTGTACAGAGGGACGCCAGGCTCGGATGCGAGCATTTTCGCTGGTGAGAGGTGCTGTGCGCGCTCGGAGGGATTCGAACCCCCAACCTTCTGATCCGTAGTCAGATGCTCTATCCGTTGAGCTACGAGCGCAGCGAAGGTAGGACGAAGGTCGAGTGTACAGGGCGGCCTGGAGGCGCACCGAATCGTTCAGGCCGAGCAGCCGCCATGATCACCTGGCGTCCGGCTACCGGCCGACCTGGCGAGGATTCGCCACCGCCAGCTGAAGATCACTACGCCATGATCCGACCGGTCCGAACACCCCAGAAACGGACATCACCCCGGAACCTAGCAAGATTGCTAAGACCGGGGTGCAGGGGGCGGAGGCTCCGGGATTTGAACCCGGGAGGGGCTTTAAGACCCCAACCGCATTAGCAGTGCGGCGCCATAGACCGGACTAGGCGAAGCCTCCAGATGCTCTTCGTGGGCGAGCTTAGGTTACCTGCCGGCTCAACAGGAGGGCAAAGTCGTGGGATAGTCATTCACTCAGAGGTTCCCACGATCAGCGCCCGCTGAGGAGGTGTGTCGTTACCGTGACTGCGCGCCCCGCCCGCGGAGCAGCCCGACTGGCCGCGATCTTGGATTCGCTGCCAGATGCCCTCCTCCTGGTCGATGCGCGCGGGATCGTAGTCAACGCCAACACGCGAGCGCTAGATCTGTTCGAGACCGACGACGGGCCGCTCGTGGGCCGCTCGATCAGCGATGTCCTCCAGCAATTCGATGTGAACAAGGCGGCCGGGCGCGGTCGCCGGCGCAAGGACCGCCGCGGCGAGCGGGTCGAGCCGGATCGGATGACCGGTCGTCGCACCGACGGCAGCACCTTCGCCTGCGATGTCTCGACCTCCTTCCTGAGCAGCAGCGGCGAAGAGGACCTTCTGGTGGTTGTGATCCGCGCTTCCGGTGCCTCGCTCGAGGACACCGGCGAAGTCGCTCGGCAGGCGCACCAGACCGAGCTGATCCTGCGTGCGGCCAGCGAAGCGATCGTAGGCGTGGACGCCCAGGGCAAGATCATTCTGGCCAACCCGGCGGCGGCCCGGATGCTGCGCTGCAAGGCCGGCGAGCTGGCCGGCCAGGACCTGCACGAGTTGGCGCACCACTCGCGCGCCGACGGCACCCCGTATCCGCGCGACGAGTCACCACTGGTCGAGACGCTGCGCACGGGCCGCCGGGCGAAGTCCCGCGAAGAGCTGGTGTGGCGCCGCGACGGCTCCATGATCACGGTAGAGATGAGCACGTTCCCGGTCACCGACGCCAGCACGCTGGCCGGGGCGATCATCACCTACACCGACCGCAGCGATCTCCTGGCCGCGCGCAAGCGCCGCGACGAGCTGGTGCACGTGATGCGGCGGGAGTTAGGGCGTCCGCTGCGCCGAGTGCGCAACGACCTCGCCCGGATCGCTGCCGGGGAATACGGCGACCTGCCGGTTACCGCTCAGGGTGCACTCGACGAGCTCGGAAGCGCGCTGGACCGGCTGGTCCGGATCATCGGAGAGACCCTCGATGGTGATCGCGCCGACACCAGCAAGACGCCGCTCGCGGTAGAGCGGATCGAGGCATCCAAGCTGATCCAGCTCGCCATCGAGGCCACCTCGGCGGCAGCGGACGCGGCCGGGGTACGGATCACCAACGACGCCGACTCGGTCGGGGTCGACGCGGACCCGGATCGGCTGGCGAAGGCACTGGCCACCGTGTTGCACACCGCGGTCCGGTCGGCGCCCGCCGCCTCCGCGGTAACCGTGGTCGCCAAGCGCCGCGGTGAGCAGCTGCGGATCGTGGTCCGGGGCACCGGCACCGGGCTGCCGCCGCGGATCCTGGCCCGGCCGTCCTACGACGACCGGGACGAGCTCGAGGCCGCGATCACGCAGGCGCGCAGGACCGTGGAGCAGCACGGCGGCCGGATGGTGCTCAACAGCTCCGCCTCGGACGGTACGACTTGCTCGATCGAGCTCCCGCTGCCCACCCCGCCGCAGATCGACGCGGCCACGATCATCCAGGTCAGGCCTGGGCAGACCGGTCCGCAGTTCGCCGTGCAGGACCCGCATGGCCAGCGCCGGCCGGGCGGCATCCCGGCACAGCCGGCCGGAACCCGTACCGTCACCGCGCGCCAGCACCCGACCGTGGTCCAGACCACCCCGACCGCGGCGGCGCCGGCTCCAGCCGCACCGGCTGCGGCGGCCCCGGCGACGGCTCCGGCACCGGCCAGCTCGGCTCCTGCGCAGGCCCCGGCACCCGCCCCGTCCTCACTCGGCGGTTGGACCACGGGGCCGGAGACGCTCGGCAGTGCGCTGCCCGATCTGGCCGACCTGCCGTCGGTTGCCGACCTTCCGAACGTGTCCGGGCGGGCACCGGCCGGCGGCGCCGACCGGGTCCCGAGCCTGGGCAGCTCCCTCGCGTTGCCGAAGTCGGTGCTGGTTTGGCCGCAGTCGCACCAGGACACCGCCGTCGCACTGACCCGGCACGGCTGGCACTCGATCCCGGTCGGCACGCCGCACGACCTCACCGGCTATCTGAGCCGGGAGCCGAGCGCACTGCTGATCGACCCGCTGACCGGCCCGGTGACCCGGACCGCGCTGACCGTCATCCGTAACTCGGCGGTCGAGGTCGACCTGCCATTGATCGTGGCGGCCGGGCTCGGCGAGGTCTCGGCCAGCGCGCTGTACGGCAGTGACCCGGCGGCGCTGTTGCGTGCGCTGATCCCCAGCGGTCGCAAGAACGGCCGGCCGGCGCGGGTGCTGCTGATCGAGAGCGACGCCACCGTGGCCACCGTGCTCGGCTCCAACCTCGAGCGGCGCGGCATGCAGGTGATCCACTCGACCTCGGAGTCGGAGGCTGTGCTGCGCGCCGCCATCACGACCCCGGACCTGGTGGTCACCGACCTGATGCTGACCCGGCCGCGCGGGCCGGGGATCGTCGACTGGCTGCGGTTGCACGACCGGCTGGCGCAGACGCCGATGGTCACCTACACCACTGCGGCGCTGGAGCCGGCCGGCTACGACCGGCTGCGCCGGGGCGAAACGGTGCTGTTCCTGCAGGGTCGGGCCGAGACCCCGTCGGTCGAGGACCGGCTCAGCCTGCTCGTCGAGCGGATGTCCGGGCACAGCTAACGGGTTCCAGCCATCTGGCACAGCCGCCGGCTCCCGCCAGCCCGGATCCGGCCACTACGCTTCCCGCATGACCAAGCACGCCCGGCAGAACGGCGACGTGGCCGTGGTCATCCCGGCCAAGGACGAGCAGGACCGGATCGGCGCCACCGTCGCGGCGGCGCGCACGATTCCTGGTGTCAACGTCGTGATCGTGGTGGACGACGGTTCGCGCGACGACACCGCGCGGGTAGCCCGATCGGTCGGCGCCACTGTCGTCCGGCATTCGCACAACCGCGGCAAGGGCGCCGCGATGCGGACCGGCGCCGCGGTGGTGTCCGGCTTGGACACCACCGATGGCCGGACCGAGCCTCGACACCTGCTGTTTCTCGACGCTGACCTGGAGGAGACCGCGCTGGCCGGCGAGGCGCTGGTCGAGCCGGTCCGGCACGGCAAGGCCGACATGACGATCGCAGTGCTGCCCCCACAGAAGCGACCCGGTGGTGGGTTCGGGTTCGTGGTGCGGGCGTCCAGGGACGGGATCCGCAAGCTCACCGACTTCGACCCAACCCAGCCGCTGTCCGGGCAGCGCTGCCTGACCCGGGCCGCGTTTCAGGCCGCGCAACCGCTGGCGTACGGGTTCGGGGTGGAGACCGGGCTGACCATTGACCTGGTCCGGAAGGGTTTCGTGGTGGAGGAGATCGAGGCCGACTTCCACCATCGGGTGACCGGTCGGGACCTGCGGTCCCAGGTGCATCGGCTGCGCCAGTACGCCCACGTTCAGGCCGCGATCGCCACCCGGCGACTGGCGGCTAGCGGGACCGCTGCGACCACCGGAGCAGCTGCGCACGATCCGGACCGTTGATCGCTGGCGCCGGATCAGCACAGCGCGCGATCGGCTGGTGCCTGACCGGGTCGCTCGCGCTGGTCGTCGTCACCGGGTTGCTCGGTCCGAGCGCGGCCCAACCGCCACTGCCGCAGCGACGCGCGCTGCTGCCGCCGTACTGGTTCCCCGCCGACCCGTCCGCCTGGCTGGTCACCGGTCTGCTGCTGGTCGCGGTCGCGCTGGCGATTGCCGGGCTACTGCTCGGCCTCCGCGCTCTGGCCGCCGGATGGCGACCCGAGCCTGGCCGACTGCAGGTGCTCGGACTGGTCGGGGTCGCGGCGATGGCGCTGATCCCACCGATGGGCTCGGCCGATGTGCTGGTGTACGGGGCCTACGGCCGGATCGCGAGCCTCGGCGGTGACCCCTACACGCAGACCGCGCGCGATCTGGCCGCGACCGGCGACCCGATCGGTGCGGCCGTCGAAGCCCCGTGGCAGGACACCGAGTCGATCTACGGCCCGGTCGGCACCGCCGAGCAGTGGCTGGCTGCCGAGCTCGGTGGCGGTTCCACCCACGCGACCGTGTTCGCGCTGGCCGCCCTCGGGGGGCTGGCGTTCCTGCTGACCGGGTGGCTACTCGACCGGCTGGCCCGGCGGGGCTCGGATCCCGCCCTGGCTCGGGCCCGGGTCGCGCTGCTGTGGTCACTCAACCCGTTGCTGCTGTTCACCGTGGTCAACGGTGCGCACATCGACGCAGTCGGGATCGTGTTCGCGGTGGCCGGCCTCACGCTGCTGGCTCGGTCACCGCTGCTGGCCGGGATCGCGACCGGGCTGGCCATCGACGTGAAGCTGTCCTTCGGGCTGTTCGCCCTGGCCCTGGCCTGGTCGTTGCGCCGGGCGCCGCGCCGACAGGTCGCGCTGGCCGTCGGCGGTGTGCTCGCGGTCGGGCTGGGGTACGCCTGGCCGGGCCTGGACGCGCTGAGCCAGGCCGGCACCGCGTCCAGGTTTGTCTCGTTCGCGTCACCGTGGCGGCTGCTGGTCGGTCCGCTCGAAGCGGTGCTCGATGACGGGCTGGCCCGCACCATCATCGCCGTCCTGGCCTGGGCCGCTTTCGCGGCCGTTGCCGCACTGCTGGCGCGGGCGCTTCCGGGCGACCAGGCCGACCACCCGGGCGACGATCCCACCCCGACTGCGATCAGAACGGCCGCAGTACTCGGGCTGGCCTGGCTGCTGACCGCGACCTACAGCCTGCCCTGGTACGACGTCGTCGCTTGGGCACCGTTTGCCCTGCTCGCCGCGAGCCGCTGGGATGCGCTGCTCGTCGCGCGTACCGGCCTGCTCACCGCCGCCTACCTGCCCGGCCGGGTGGTCCCGCTTCCCGCCGGGCTCGGCACGGTGACCAGGCATCTGCGCGGCGCCGTCGCGCCGGTTGGAGGCGTACTGCTGCTCGCGCTTACGTATCGGTGGTCACGCCCTGCCGGGCGCACGCTGCCAACACCCACGGCACCGCAACCCCCAGGCACACCGCGGGCACCTGAACCCCGGAGTCGTTGACCAGCGCAGCGAGCACAGCCGTCGTCACCATTGCGGTGAGCCCGGCCTGCAGAAGCGGAACGCGCTGATACAGCTGCGCGAGCCACGCCAGCCTGAACCGCTCGGGCCGGGCTATCCACCAAGCGACCGCGACCAGGGCGATCGGCACGAGCACGCCCTCCGGCCCGCGAGTCAGCGAGTGCAACATCGCGTCGGCCTTGCGGACCACCACGTCGCCGGCATCGCCGTCGAGCACCTGCTGAACGAACCGGCCCAGATGGGAGCGTTCGTCGGCGGGGCCGATCCAGTCCAGCGTGGCCAGCGCGGCAACCGCCAGCACCGCGGCGGCTGCGGTGGCCGCGATCCGGCCCGGGGTGAGCCGGAGCCGGGCAGCCGCGAACAGCAGGATGGCGAAGCCGGGGACCATCGCGATCACACCGCCGAAGTCCGCGCCCCAGGCCTGCCAGCCATCAACCGCCACGGCCAGCAGCCCGAGCGCCGCCACGGCCAGCAGGGCCAACCCACGCCGTCCAGTTCCGATCAGGTATGACCCGGCCACGGTCGCGGTGAACAGGGCGGCCATCGCGAACACCGCGAACGCCACGTTCCCAAACCCGTAGAACCGGCCGGCCACTAGCGGGCTGAGCCCGAACAGGCTGTTCAGCTGCAGCCGTGAGCCGGCCACCGCGTCGACCACCAGCACGGCCAGCGTGACCGCCGCCAGCATGGCCGGCGGGCCAATCGGGTGCCGCCGCCACGGACCGGCCAGCGCGAGCGCGGCCACACCGAGCGCGAGCGCTCCAAGCCCAAGCAAGAGCCCACCGGTCGGGGGCTCGATCCGCCACCAGGGCACCAGGTTCACCAGGTAGCCGGCCGCCGGCACGGCTCCGAAGAACAGCGCAGCCAGGCCGAGCACGCGCACCGCCGGACGCCATCGAGCCGGATCGGCGCTTCGAGCCCGAGCTCGCCAAAGCGCCACCCCACCAATGAGCAGGTAGAGCAGGTACTGGCCGCCCTCGAGCGCTCCGAAGATCCACCCACCGCTGCTCCGCACTACCTGGGCGGCGACGTCGGTGTCCTGAAGGTCGGCCAAGGCCCGGGCCGGATCAGACGGTCGCCCGCTGACGCTGTCGACTACTGCCCCGACCGCATTCGCTGGCTTGGGCAATCCGAGCAGGTCAAGCAGCGTCGGGGTCAGATCGGTGAGCTGGACCAGGCCGTCCTGCCTGGTCGAGCGGGCGGCCAGCCAGCCGCCCTGGTAGTCCGGGCCGGAGATCAGCACCGCGCCAAGGTGGGGAACCGGGCCGCTGTCTCCGATACCCGCGACGACGAGGGTTCCCCGGTCCGGCGGGATCCCGGCAGCAATCTGCGCAACCACCCGGTCGACGTCGGCGAGCGCTGCCGGCCTTGACCCGTCGGCCGGCAGTGCACCAAGATCGATAATGGTCAGCGGGCAGCCCGCAGGTGTCGAGGTGCCCAGCGCACCGACATCTGGAAGGTAGGGCCGCACTCGACCGTTCGCGTCGGCAAGCGCAAGTGCCGCCCCAGGGCGGACCGCGATCGCGCACAGCCCGGCGCGGCGGATCTCCTCGGACAGCAGACCGAACACCGGATCGTACGAGTACGGCTCGTTCGCTGCCGGAATCTCGGCGTAGCCGTTCACGAGCACGGTCTGCGCTTCGGCCGCGGCCGACACCTCGATCGGCGGGCAGCCCGCCGGTCCATCAGAGTCGCCGTCGGTTTCACGTGAAACCGTGGCCCTGGCTCCTGCGCCGAGAGTCAGCCAGCCGTCCGCCGGACAGGTCAGCTGCCGGACGGTCCGGACCGATAGCGACGCGGCCGAGCCTTGGTCGAGCAACCGGAACAGGGTGGGGGTGGACTCGGCCGACACGTCGCTCCAGCGCAGACCCGGGATCCCGAGGAAGATCACCGGGCCGGATGGGTCGGATGGGCCGGGTTGCAAGGTTGCCTGGGCGGCCGCGATGGGTGAGCCGGGCCGTGCGCCGGCCGCCGGAGCTGCCGCGTCCGCAGCGGCCGCCGAACCGGCCATACCGGCCGCGAGGATGATCGTGACCGCCACGAGCGCAGTCGGCCAGGCCACCGCCCGACTCGGTCGCTTCCGCACGATCACTACCTCTCTGCACCAGGTGAGCCCCAAGGCTACGGCCACCGAACTGGACCGACCGCCGGTGGGCGGATCGCGGCGCATCCCCATGCTCAACCGGGCGGCGAAGCTTGATCGGGTCGTTTGGACTGCTCCAGTCGGGGACAATGCTGCACGTGCTTCGCCGTCTCGCCACCGCTGTCGCTCGCGACCCGCTGCCCTATCTGCTGGGCCTTGCGGTGTTCGGGCTGATGACGGTGTGGATCGCGGAGCAGTACCTCACCACCGCACCCGATCAGCGATTGGTCGACCTCGAGGTCTACCGGGACGCGGGCAACTCGGTGCTGATGGGCCGGCCGATCTATGAATGGCTGACCGCCAGTCCGCAACTGCTCCCGTTCACCTATCCGCCGATCTCGGCCGTGTTCGCGATACCGCTCGCGTTCGTCCCGCTCGAGCTGCTCGGCTGGCTGTGGACGGCCATGCAGATGGTCCTGCTGCTTGGCGTGATCGCGGTCGCCTACCAGCCGCTTGCGCGCCGGTTCGGCCGGTGGAGCCCGGTGGCGGTTGGCGCGCTCTCCGGTCTGATGTTGTGGGAGCTGCCGCTGCGAGACGGCATCAGATTCGGTCAGGTGGACATCATCATCGTCGCGCTCTGCGCGGCCGACTACCTGGCCAGATCGCCACGCTGGCCGCGCGGGATGCTGATTGGGATCGCCACCGCGATCAAGCTCACTCCCGGGATCTTCATCGTTCACCTCTGGCTGGCCGGGAAGCGCCGGGAAGCCGCTACCGCCGCCGCCACCGCGGCCGGACTGACTGCCGGTGCGTTCCTCCTGCTACCGGGGGACTCGGCGGACTTCTGGTTCCGCGCACTGCTGGAGCCGGATCGGCTCGGCGCCAACGTCAACACGTCCAACCAGTCCCTGCGCGGCATCCTGCTCCGCTTCGGACTGGACAGCGGGCTGGTGTGGTTGCCGATCGTCGCGCTGGTCGCCTGGTACGGCCTGCGGGTGGCCGTGCGTGCGTCCCGCAGCGGCCACCACCTAGCCGCGCTCGCCGCGGTGGGTCTACTCGCCGTTCTGTTGTCGCCGGTCGCCTGGATCCACCACCTGGCCTGGGTCGCGATCGTCATCGCCGTAGTGGTGGGCGACGGGTCAAACCGGCGCCTGGTCTGGCTAGCCGCCGGGATCTGGGCGTTCTACTACCTGAAGATCCCGTGGTGGGGGGCCGGGCTGGACAACCACGGCGTCCCGATCATCCTGGCCCGGCTGGTCGAGGACGGGTTCGGTCTGGTGGCGATCGCACTGCTGGTGCTCATCGGCCGGGTGGTGGATCGGACCGCACCGCCGACCGCGGCACCCACCGAACCAGACACCGGGACCCGGCTCCTGCTCAAGCGGCTACCAGGGCAGGGTCAGGCCGGCAGCCTCCAGCCCGGTCACGACGGCCAGCAGCGCGAACAGGCTCCCGGCCAGCCGGCGCACCGTCGTTAGCCCGCCGATCCGGTTCAGCAGGGCCGACCGGAGCAGCGCACGCCCGGCCAGCACGGCCAACCCGGCAATCGACGCCAGCGCGAGCCAGGAACCGACGAACACCGACACCGGCTCCCCGGTCCGCACCACCAGCCCGGCCGTGACCAGCTGCGACAGGTCGCCCCACTCGGCCGCGAACAACACGGCGAAGCTCGCCAGGCCGTGCCGCCATGCTGTCCGCTGGTTGCCCGCCGCTCCGGTCGCGCGAGTCTCCAGCCGGCGCTTG
>JAKEEW010000276.1 GCA_022616375.1 Sporichthyaceae bacterium | reverse complement strand
CGGGTCAACGAGCTCCACGAGCGGCTCGGTGACCAACGGGTGCTGTGCTGGATCCCCGAGTTCCTCTCCGACGAGCGCTTCGCCGGTCTCCGGCGGCTGGTCAAGCTCGACTTCCTACTCTCCGGCAACCGCTTCGATGAGAACGCCGCCCACCTGGGCCACGATGATCGACAGGTTGCGCGTTCGCTGATCCGGTCGCAGCGGGACCAGCTCACCAACACCATGCGCGAGGTACTCAAGCAGGCCTACGGGGTCGCACGGAAGGACCCGGCGAACGTCGCCACCGAGTATGACCAGCACGTGCTCAGCCTGGACGTCGGGCTTGACCCTAAGCTGCCGGTCGGCGCGTCGCTTGCCGAGGCGTTCACGCACCTTGCGACCAGCATGTGGGACCACACCCACCCGAAGCATCCCGATCTCGATCCGGGCCGCACCGGCAAGGAGGTCCGAGCCAGAGACCTGGACCTTGTCCTCGCGGTGGTCACCCAGGCGGCCGTGGCCCCGGACGGCCGGGTAGAAACCGAGAAGCTGGATCGGCCGACGCTGCGGCGGATCGCAAACCCGCTCAGGCTCGGCCACATCGACGAGGGCCCGTTTGTCCTGAGCCGGCACTGGCAGCAGGAATTCGAGCAGCGGGCCGCCAGGGAGGGCATCGCCGGCGACCTGCCGGTATCGGCCCTGCATTCCTGGCTGTCCTCGCTCGGCCTCGACCTGCAGGTCGCCAACCTCGTCATCGCCTGCTACGCGATCATCGCCGACCGAACCTGGGTGCGCTACGGGGGGACACTCAACCCGCCGCCAGCGCTCAAGGAGATCAAGGCCGACATGGCGCTGCGGGCCCAACGAGTCCCCGACGATCGGACCTGGGCCCTGGCTGCCGACCGAGCCGCCGCGGTGTGCGGCATCGCCGCGCCGCCGGTCAAGGCGGGTCGGACGACCGCAGAGCTGGCGCGCCGGCTGCGCGAGTTTGCGCGAGAGCACTCCGACCATGCCCGGGCATTGGTTACCCAGCTCGAACGCCACGCCGGGGTGCTGGGGCTCGACACGGCTCCACCGAGCGCTCGGCTGGGCACCGCGCGCCGCGCGGTCGACCTGCTCGACTCGCTGCTCAGCGGTGACGACCTCGCCGTTGTCGAGTCCCTCGCCGAGGCCGACCTGTCGGCGTCCGCCCAGGCGATGGGTTCGGCCATCACGAGCGCGAAGTCGCTCGTGGAGACAATGCGCGCCGCGGACTGGCACAGCCTGGGGAACCTGCCCTCACTGGCGGACGAGTGGCAGGCACAGACTGCCGACATCCTCGGTTCCCTCCGTGCAGTCGCCGTCGAAGACGAGCTGACCAGTGCCCTAGCACCGGCACTCGACACTGCGCGCGACGCCGCGCGCGAGCTGATCAGGCAGGCGTTGAGGCCTGCGCAGCCACCCGAAACCCCGCAGGTGCCGCCGAGGACGGCACATGGTGCCAGGCGGGTCGCCGCCGCTGGGATCGACGCCGCGCTCGACGAGCTGCGGGTGTTCGCCGAGACCCATCCCGACACGACCATCGTGGTCGAATGGCGGACCGAGTGACCGCGAGCGCACCCGCCCCTCGGGTCAGCGCGGACGCCGACGCGGTTGTCGCGCTCGCCGTCGAGATATGGGCGAAGTCACACGAGGGAACCGAGTCGGTCATCGCCATCCAGCACGAGCCCGGCTGGGATGGTCCACCTGAGCATGCCGACAACGGCTCAACGCTCAGGTTCGCTCCATGCGGGTCGGTTCTCGCCGTGCTCGCGGCACTCGCCGACCACGCCGGAACCGGGGGCGGTGCCGCCCTGGTCGTCCTGACCCCACTCGCGGAGCGGGAGCTCGGAGACTCGATCTTGGCTCGCTGCGTGGGTCGGCGGGTGTTCCCGCTCGATCGGTCGGGGCTCGTCCATCGCCTGTACGGGGTGAGCCGGCTCGACCCTCGCCTTCTTACGATCACCTGGATGGCAGACGCACTGATCGCTGCGTCCCCGTACCCGACAGTCGGGGGCGGCACGCTGACCCGTGACGCGGCCCTCACCCACCTGGCCAACCGGTGGGTCGACCTGGCGGCACCCGCGATCGATCTCGCGGTGCTGCTCGACTGGCCGCCCTCCGGTCGCGCCCGCTACGGCCGCCTTCCCGGCGAGCAGCGGCTCGCGCTCAGGTCGTGGCTGGCCGAGATGGCCGGTGCGGCTGCCGAGCCGCTGTTGCGTACGGTCGACGCCGACGGGAGACGAGATCCGCTCGCGGTCGGTGTCGTGTGCGCCGCGCTGTGGCTGGCGCCGTCCGAGCCGGATGCGGACATCGTCCAGGCCCGCGGCCGAGCCGAGATCCTGCTCGGAGGGCCCGGCGCCGAGGCCGACGCCATTCGCGCCTTCGGTGCTGCTGCGCAGGATCGTGTCGCTGAGCTGCTCGGGGCGCGGGATCCCGCTGAACGGCAGCGCGGCGAGGCCGTCCTCGGCTCGGCGATGCGGCTCCTCGACGAGCTGCACGCGGTCGATGCCGCCAGGCACAGCACATTGCTGCCGGTCGGGTTTGATCACCGGCTGGGTGCCGTCGCCCGCGAGCTCGGCGACTGGTTGGCCACCCGGGATCCGGATCGACTCGTCGCGCTGGCGGGGACCGTCGCGTACGCCCGCTCCCACGCTCAGGCCCGGCCCGGCGCCCGATACGTCGAACGTGCCGAGATGGCGCTGCGGCTGTGCCGGTGGCTGGCCTCACCCACCGACGAACCGCATACCGTCGAGGAGGGCCTGGCCGGCCAGGTCAGCCAGTGGGGATGGGTCGACCGGGCGCTGGCACACATCTACGCCGGTGACCCCAGGCCCGCACTGGCCGCCGCCTACCTGCGGCTGTACGAGGAGATCCGCGAGCGGCGGCGGGCACTCGACGCGGCGTTCGCCGGCAAGCTCGCCGCGTGGACATCAGCCGGTGGCGACCCCGGGTCGATGCTCATCGTCGAGCGTCTCCTCGAGCAGGTCGTCGCACCGGTCGCGCGAGCCCACCCGGACCGGGCACTGCTCATCGTGCTCGACGGCATGAGTGCCGCCATCGCCGCCGAGCTCGCCGAACAGATCACGGCACGGAGCTGGGTCGAGATCGGTCAGCCTGATGCCGGCGGCGCCGGACGACGCCGCGGGGTCGCGGCGGCCTTGCCGACCGTCACCAAGGTCAGCCGCACCTCTCTGTTCGCGGCCGCCCTATGCTCCGGTGACCAGAACACCGAGAAGAAGACGTTCCCCGATCACCCGTTCTGGGGCCACGGCTCCGCGCGGCTGACCGCGCAGCTCTACCACAAGGGCAGCATCCCGGGTGCGGGAGGCAGCGAGCTCTCCCCCGAGCTGCAGGCCAGCCTCGCCGACCGGCGAACCGTCGTCGCCGTCGTACTCAACGCCATCGACGAGGCGCTCGTCCACGGCCGCGATGCGAGCGCCGTGTCGTGGCGGCTCGAGGACATCAGGGAGCTGCTTCCGCTGCTCGACGCCGCAGCCGGCCAGGGCCGGGCGATCGTGCTCGCCTCCGATCACGGTCACATCTGGGAGCGGGGCACCCAGTACCGCCCCGGCGGTGAGCCCCGCTACCGCACCGACCGCGGCGACGCCGCCGCAGACGAGGTGGTGCTGGAAGGGCCCCGGGTCGGCGTGTCAGGCAACCGGATCGTCGCGCCCTGGTCGGAGGACGTGCGATACGCCGCCAAGGCAACCGGCGGTGGCTACCACGGCGGTGCCGCACTGGCCGAGGTGACGATCCCGCTGCTCGTCTTCGTCCCACCAGGCCACGAGCCGCCCGCGGGCTGGGCGGAGGTCCCTGACCCCACACCTGCCTGGTGGCGGCTCGACCAGCCGCCGGCCTCACCCACGACGCCGGCACCGGCTGTACTGGCAACGAAGATCCCAAGCCGGCGCCGGGCAGTGGCGCCGGGTCCCGGGCAGGAGACACTCGCGATCGGCTCGCCGCCGGCCCGAGCCGCCGCGCTGACCGAGGCGCTGCTCGGCTCGGAGATCTACGCCGCGCAGAAGGCGCCGCTGCGCCGGCTCGCCGACGCGCACGTCCGCGTTGCGGTCTCCGCGCTGGTCGACGCGGGCGGGCAGCTGGCCAAGGCGGAGCTGGCGCGGCGGTGCGGGCTGCCGCCCAGCCGCGCCGGCGGGCTGGTGTCCATGCTGGTGCGCCTGCTCAACGTGGATGGGTACCCGGTGCTCGAGGTGGTCGACGACGACCGCAGCGTACGGCTCAGCGAACACCTGCTGCGCCAGCAGTTCGGCCTCGGCGGCACGAGATGACCGAACGACGCGCGGTCAGCGAGGCGCGGCGGCGGGAGGTGATCGACGCGCTGCGCCGCGGGACCGTGCCGCAGTCCGGGCTCGACCTGTTCGCGGTCGGACTGGACCGGTTCGAGGCCGCCATCGACGAGGAGCTGGCCACCCTGGAGGCCGGCGGAGCGGTCTTCAAGGCGGTCCGCGGCGAGTACGGCAGCGGCAAGACCTTCTTCGCCCGCTGGCTGGCCGAGCGGGCGAAGCAGCGCGGCCTGGCCGTCAGCGAGGTGCAGATCTCCGAGAACGAGACGCCGCTGCACCGCCTGGAGACCGTCTACCGGCGGCTGTGCGAGCGGCTGGCGACCTCGAGCTGCCCGCCGAGCGCGCTGCGTCCAATCGTCGACTCGTGGTTCTTCACGCTCGAGGAGGACGCGATCGCGCACGGTGCCGACCCGGGCGGCGAGTCAGCGTTCGGCGCGGCGGTCGATGAGCTGGTCGAGCAGCGGCTGGCCGTGGTCGGGCGCACCACCCCGGCCTACGCGGCGGTGCTGCGCGCCTACCGGAGGGCGTCGACCGCCGGTGATGTCGCCACCGCCGAAGGACTGATCGGGTGGCTCGGTGGGCAGCCGAACGTTGCGGCCGCCGCCCGGCGTGCGGCCGGGGTGCGCGGCGACCTGGACCACTTCGGCGCCCTGGGGTTCCTGTCCGGGCTGCTCACGGTGTTGCGCGACTGCGGCCATCCCGGCCTGATCGTCGTACTGGACGAGGTCGAGACGCTGCAGCGGGTACGCAGCGACGCCCGGGACAAGGCGCTCAACGCCCTGCGTCAACTCATCGACGAGGTCGACGCCGGGCGATTCCCCGGGCTGTATCTGCTGATCACCGGGACGCCGGCGTTCTTCGACGGACCACAAGGCGTGCAACGGCTCGCCCCGCTGGCGCAACGGCTGGCCACCGATTTCAGCGCACCGGCCCGCTTCGACAACCCACGTGCCATCCAGGTCCGGCTGCCCGGCTTCGACCTGGCCGGGCTGGGTGATCTCGGCCGGCGCGTGCGGGACCTCTACGCGTCCGGGCGGCCCACCGCCGAGCGGATCGGCTCCGTCGTCGACGACTCGTACATCGACACGCTCGCCGCCGCGGTGACCGGCGGCCTCGGCGGCAAGGTTGGCGTCGCGCCGCGGATCTTCCTCCGCACGCTGGTGGCCGACGTGCTCGACCGGATCGACCAGCACCCGGACTTCGAACCGCGTCGGCACTACGCGCTCACGCTGGCCGAATCCGAGCTCACCGAGGAGGAACGCAACGCCGCGCACCGGCCGCCCCCACCGGCGGCCCGCGCCGACGACGTCGCACTGGACCTGCCGTGAACGCGGCGGCGGTCGAGGGGCTACACCCCGCACTGGTCCATCACATCGTCAACACGCTGGGCTGGCGGCAGCTACGACCGCTACAGGCAGCGGCGATCGAGCCGCTTATCT
>JAKEEW010000275.1 GCA_022616375.1 Sporichthyaceae bacterium | reverse complement strand
CTTCCGCGTGGTGGCCTTCCGCGCCGTCGATTTTCGGGCGGTTGTCTTTCTGGCCGTGGTCTTCGCGGGCACGGGTGCCTCCCTACTGGAAGAGTTCGGTCTCTGACAACCGAACCGTCGTCCAGCTGCACGATTACATCCGCACCTGACGGATAGCTAGGGAGTTGGGCGTTTGCCGGCCCAGAATCACCCGTCCGCAACAATCGCGAGCCCGTTATTAGCCGCCGCCCGCAATTCACGCTGTCGAATTGCGTGCTCATTTGTGCGGTCGTCGTACGCCCAGAATCGGGGCAGCACCGACGCGAGCGTGCCCACCGAGGCGACGCACAGCAGCCCGCCGGAGACGATGGACGTCCGAACCCCGGCCAGCGCGGCGATGCCGCCCGCTCGCGCCTGGCCGAGCAGCGGCCCGGACGAGTACGACAGCAGCTCGATCCCGGCCAGCCGGCCGCGTAGCGAATTCGGGATGGTCTGGTTCCAGATCGTGGCGCGGAACAGCCCGCTCACCATGTCCGCCGCCCCGGCCACGGCCAGCAGCACGAGCACCAGCCAGATGTTCCAGGCCAGGCCGGCCAGCGCGATGGCGGCGCCCCAGGCGAGCGCGGCGAAACAGATCGCCCGCCCGTGCCGATGCACCCGGCCGGTCCATCCGCTGGTGAGCGTGGCCAGCAGGGCTCCGACCTCGCCGGCGGCGTAGAGCAGGCCGAGCGCCCACAACGCACCCAGCTCCTCGGCCAGGAACGGGAACAGTGCGGTCGGCATCGCGAAGAACATCGCGGCCATGTCCACCACGTAGGTGCCGACCAGCTCCGGCCGGCTACCGGCGTAGCGGACCCCTTCCACCACCCAGCGCACGCTGGGCCGGGGCGCGTCGTCGCGCGGCGGCACCGCCCGGATGAACGCGATGGCGACCAGGGACACCAGGAACGTGGCGATGTCGATGGCGTACGCCCAGGCAACCCCGGCGCCGACCACGACCAGACCGCCGACCGCGGGCCCGGCGATGGTGCCGAACTGCCAGCGCAGCGAGGACACCGCGGCAGCCGCGGCGAGCTGGTCGTGCGGCACCAGTCTGGGGATCATCGCCTCCAGCGACGGGCGCTGTAGCCCGTCCAGCGCGGCGGCCAGTCCGGCTACCAGATAGATAGGCCACAGCTGCGGATCCGGCAGCAGAGCGTTGACCAGGAGGACCCCGATGAGCAGGCACATTCCGGCCTCGGCGCCGAGCACCATCCGGCGCGGTCCACCGCGTCGGCCAGCGCACCGCCCCACAGCCCGAAGCCGACTAGCAAGATCAGCTCGGCGGCGCCGATGAGTCCGACCGCGAGGTAGGACCCGGTGATTTCCTTGACCTGGAACGGGACTGCGATGAACGTGATGTAGCTGCCGAACATGGAGACCGCGCCGCCGCCGATGAGTAGGCGGAAGTCCCGGGACGAGCGCAGCGGGGTGAGGTCCACCCGCACCCGGCTCACCAGCTGCCGGAGGCGAGCCGGCCGGTCAGGCAGCGGGTTGTCGGTCACGGAGCGTCAGCATGATGAGTCCGTGACCGAGATCGCAAAGCGTTTTCGATCGCCGCCGGCGACCTACCGGTCCCGCTCCGGCGACCTACCGAGCCCGCTCCCGCGACTTACCAGTCCCGCTCCGGCGGGGGTCCGCTCAGCCGGTCCAGCAGGTGGGCCAACCGGCCGCGCAGCCTCGCCCCGCCTCGACCAGTGGCACCAGCGGCCGGCCCGAGCAGGAGCAGGTCACTGCCCACGGCTGTTCCGGCCGGCGCCTCGCCGGTGGCCACGCTGACGATGTGCTGCGCGGTGTCGAAGGACAGCGAGTCCGGCGCGCTGCCGGGCAACTCGAGGGCGTCGTGTGCGACTCCGGCCAGCTCGTCGTCGCCGGCGTCCAGCGCGAGCACGGTGGCGCCGGCCTTGCGCGCGTCCCAGGCCCGCTCCAGCAGCGGGCCCGGCGCGTGCTCGTCGGTCACGACCAGCAGCGTCTCGCCCCGGCCGGCCACCTCGAGCCGGTTCAGCGGTACGGCCAAATGGGTGGGCGCGTCCACCGGGACGTGCCAGCGCACCAGCACCGGCGCGAGCTCGGGGAGCCCGGCGAGCTCCGCTTCGTCGCTGAGATGGGCGGCGAAATGCCACGGCTCGAAGTTGGGCGTGCCGACCAGCAGCAGCTCTCCCGAGCTGGTCACCGCGCTGCGCCGCAGACCGCCGGCGAACCCTCGGGCGGCATTCACCCAGCCGGTGCCGGCGAGCAGCTCCATCAGGACTCGGGTACGGTCGACATCCACCCACCCATGGTCGCGCATCGCACCCCGGTCGCTCGACCGATGGGAGAATTCACCTCGGCCGGGCTGGTCGAAGACTGGGCGATTCGGGGCCAACTCGGTGCCGAGCCGAACAAAACCGTAATGAAGCCCGGACAGCCCTGGCGAGACCTGGCAGACTGCGGTTCATCGGTGAGGCGGCTGGAGACCATGACAGAGGCTCTTGTGCGGCACGACTTGAGCAGCTCAGTCGTTCAACAGCTGTCCGATGCCATCGTGGTCACCGACCCGCTGGCCAGGGTGGTTCTGTGGAACACCGGAGCTGAGCGACTGTTCGGCTGGACCGAGGCGGATGCGCTCGGCCGCTCGATTACCGAGCTCGGACTGGCCGCGGACGACACGCCTGACGTGCTGGCCATGACCCAGCGCGCCTTCGCCGGCGGGAGTTGGGAAGGCACCATCCCGGTGCTGGTGAAGTCCGGCGCGATGGTGCTGGCCCGGATCCGTAGCTCGCCGCTGTGGCGGTCGGACCAGACCGTCGGCGGCATCATCATCCAGGCGCACGACACCCTCTACACGCCGGACAGCCAGCTGCGGATGGCGGCGCGGATCGCCGTGCTGTCCAGTGCGGGCAGCCGGTTGGGCGCCTCGCTCGACGTCGAAGCCACCTTGGATGCGATCGCCGAGCTGCTGGTGCCGGGTTTGGCCGACCACTGCATCGTCGACCTCTACGACGACAACAACGTGCTGCGCCGCCAGCAGGTTGTGAACGTGCCCGGCTTCGACGACGCGGACGCCTGGATCGAGATCGGCGGCGAGGTCAGCTATCCATCTAGCCACCCGTGCGGCCAGGCGCTGAGCAACAACCAGCCGGTGCTGATCGACTCCGAGTCGGTCGACATCGACGTGTTCGCCGGCACGCCCAAGATCGCGAAGATCTACCGGCGGTTGGGCGTCCGGTCCATCATCGCGGTCCCGTTGGCCGGCCAGGACAACCCGGAGAAGCCGCACGAGACCCGGATGCACGGCGTGATCAGCCTGCTGACCTCGGTGAGCAAGCGGGAGT
>JAKEEW010000274.1 GCA_022616375.1 Sporichthyaceae bacterium | reverse complement strand
GAATCTCCTGGCGCAGCGCCGCACCACCACTACGCGGCATGACCGCCCCAAAAGCGAACGCGCCGAAGATAATGTGGACCCCGAACCACTCCGTGGCGTAGCTGGACAGCAGCACCCCGACCAGGACCACCGCCAGGATGCCCGGGGTCAACCGGCCCGCTGCCTGGTGCGCCGTGACGAGGCGGCGCAACCATGGGCGTACCAGGAAAAACATCGCCAGCAGGTAGGGGACCGCCAGCAGAATATGCCACTGGTCGCCGCCCCGGCCCATGCCGCCGCTTATCGTCACCACGGCCAGCAGCGACCAGGCAATGATGTCGCCGATTGCGGCGCTGGCCAGGGCCAGCCCGCCGATCGGGATGCGGTGCATGCCCCGGTCGGTGAGGATGCGTGCCAGCACCGGGAAGGCGGTCACTGACATCGCCGCTCCGAGGAACAGCGCGAACGCCACCACCGAGTCCGGGTTGTGGCTACGAGCCAGCCATACCGCCAACGCCGAGCCCAGGCCGAACGGCACCACGATCGACCCGGCCGATACCGCCACCGCGACCCGTTCCTGCCCGCGGACCAGGGTGTGGTCCAGCTCGTACCCGACGATAAACATGAACAGGACCAGCCCTAGCGTGGCCAGTCCGGCCAGCGCGGGCCGGATGTCCACCGGGACCAGGGCCTGGCCGATGGCGCCGCCGAACACGGTGGGTCCGATAAGGATGCCGGCCAGGATCTCGCCGATCACTGGCGGCTGCCCGAGGAGGCGGACCAACGCACCCACCAGCCGCACCAGGACAATAATGGCGGCCAGCCCCGCGAGCAGCTGCGCCACCTGATGGGCTGTCATGGCTCAATTCCCCCGCCCGGCCTGACAGCTTCGACGAGTCATCATGGTCAGACCAGGGTGGACAGCCGGTCGGCGAACGACGCGGCCGTTGGTCGTCCGGCCGGTTCGCCCAGACATTCGCGCACCACCGCAGCGATCGGCGTCGACAGCGACGCCGCCACGAGCGGCTGGGTGGACAGGATCCGGCGCAGCGCCAGCAGACCGTCGGCCAAGGGTAGGTCGCCATAAATGCCCGTCCCCTAG
>JAKEEW010000273.1 GCA_022616375.1 Sporichthyaceae bacterium | reverse complement strand
TGCGTGTTCCACACCCGCTGCTGGAAAGCCAAAGCCCTCGGCAACCCCGCCGAATGCCGCGAGATCATCCCCATCCTCGACGCCAAAACCCCCACCCACCACGTCGCCTGCCACTTCCCCGAAGAAAAACACCTCCTCTAACCCCACCGGACGCGTGTGGGGGTTCCGGCGGCCCACCAAACGGGCACCACCTGCAGGGGAAGGGGGTGCGTCCGTCGATGCCGAACCATGTCCGGCCCAGCGGCCGCCGCGCCGCCGTCGTGCTGACCGTGCTGGCGTTGGCCGCTGGTGCGTGCACCGGCAGCGACGGGCCCACGGCGAATCTCGATCCCGCCCCACCGCCTCCGCCCGCATCAGGTCCCGACGAGCTCGTGATGGGCCACGAGTTCAACGCGTCCTCCACTCGGATCGTCAACCCCTCCGCCCAGACCGGCGGCACGTTGCGGTTAGGCGCATTCGCCGACGCCAACTCCTGGGAGCCGGCCCGCACCTACTACGCCTGGGTCAACGACGTGCAGCGGCTGTACGTCCGCACCCTGATGGGCTTCGCCCCGGACCCGATCCGAGCCGCAACCGTGGTGCCAGATCTTGCCGAAGCACCCGGGGAGCCCAACCGTAACTTCACCAAGTTCACCTACACGTTGCGGGACGGGATCACCTACGAGGACGGCGACCGGGTCACCAGCGGCGACATCAAGCACGCGATCGAGCGGCTCTACCAGCCTGGGGTGCTGGTCGCCGACCAGACTGTGACCCTGCGCTGCCTGCTGGCCGAGTGCGACGAACGCAACCTGCCGCTCTATCTGGGGCCCCGAAGCGGCCACCTGAGCTCGATCGACACCCCGGACGACCGCACGATCGTGTTCACCCTGCGCGAGTCATACGCGACCTTCGACTACCTGATGGCGCTGTCCAGCACCGCACCGGTGCCGCCGAGCAAGGACACCAGCGCGGCCTACCACAAGCGCAAGCTGGCCACCGGTCCGTTCCGGATCGCCAGCTACCAGCCGAAGCGGCAGATCAAGTTCGTGCGCAATCAGCGCTGGAATCCAGACACCGACCCGATCCGCAAGCCGCTGCTGGACGAGGTCGTCATCGAGTTCATCCCGGACCTGAACGAGCTGGACGAGCTGCTGATCGCCGGCGCGATCGACGCCAGGGCCGACACCGGCCTGCAGCCGGCGTTCCAGACCGAGGTGCTGGCGGATCCGGAGCTGCGTAAGCAGGTGGACACGCCGCTCGACGGCGGGGTGCGCTACCTCGCCCTGTCCAGGTCGGTAGCGCCGCTGGACAACATCCACTGCCGCCGGGCGATCGCCTACGCGGTGGACAAGCAGAGCTTCCAGGAGGCTTCCGGCGGTCCGGCGGCCGGGATCCCGGCCGGTGCGCTCACCCCACACGGACTGCCCGGCTACGACCCAGAGGCCAACCGCCTGCCCAACGGCGCGGACTTCACCGGCGATCTCGAGCAGGCCAGGGCCGAGCTGGACGCCTGTGGCCGGCCGGACGGCTTCGCGGTCAACATGTCCTACCTCGACCAGGACCCGGAGCCGGACCGGGCTCGGGCGGTCAAGGATTCGCTGGCCCGGGTCGGGATCACCGTGACCCTCAAGAAGGGCGACCGGGCGACCTACTTCACGACGATCGTGGGCTCGCCGGCCACGATCCGGCGGGACCGGCTCGGGGTGGCCAGTGCGGGTCGGAGCTCGCAGCTGCCGACCACGGCCGGGTTCTGGCGGGAGTTTGCGCACGGTGACTCCATCCAGGCCATCGCGAACCCGAACATCGCGGCGCTGGACAACCCGGCGATCAACCGGCTGATCGACCGGTCGCTGACCGCCGGGCCCGACCAGTGGACGGCGATCGGCCGGCAGGCCGAGGAGGCGGTGATGGACCAGGCGGTGTACATCCCGATGCTGCACTCGGCCAAGGCCTACTGGCGCAGCCCGCGGATGACCAACGTGTACTCCACCGACTTCGTCGGCCTCTACGACTGGGTCAACGCCGGCGTCTCGGACAGCGAGTGACCCGTCGGCCGGGCGCCCGGCCCAGCCGAGCAGCCGTCGGCCTAGCCGAGCAGCGTCGGCCTAGCCGAGCAGCCGGCGGCCGAGCTTCCCGGCAGGCGCTAGGCCAGACCGAGTGCCTGCCGGAGGAAGTCGACCTGCAGCAGCAGCAGGTTCGCCGCCACCGTCTCCTGCGGAGTCATGTGGGTGACCCCGGATAGTGGCAGCAACGTGTGCGGCTTGCCGGCAGCCAGCAGCGCGGAAGACAGCCGCAACGAGTGCGCCGCAACCACGTTGTCGTCGGCCAGCCCGTGAATGATCATGAGCGGTCGGCTGAGCTTGGCCGCGTCGGCAGTCAACGAGCAGTCCGCGTAGGCCTGCGGGTCCGTCTCGGGCAGGCCGAGATAGCGCTCGGTGTAGTGAGTGTCGTAGAGCTGCCACTCGGTCACCGGCGCACCCGCGATCGCGGCGTGGAACACGTCAGGACGGCGCAGCACCGCGAGCGCGGCCAGGAAGCCACCGAACGACCAGCCCCGGATCGCCACCCGTTCCAGGTCCAGATCCGGATGCTCGGCGGCCAGTGCCTGCAGCGCGTCCACCTGGTCCTCGAGCACCGGACCGGCCACATTGCGGAACACCGCACGATCCCAGCCGGGTCCGCGCCCCGGGGTGCCACGACCGTCCACGATCACGATCGCGAAGCCCTGGTCGGCTAGCCATTGCGGTTCCAGGTAGGCGTTGCGAGCGCTGACCACCCGCTGTCCGTGCGGACCGCCGTACGGGTCCATCAGCACTGGCAGCTTGCCCGACCCCGGCTGCCAGCCGGTCGGAAACAGCACCGCCGCCCGCAGCGCCCGCTCACCGACCGCCCGCAGCACGACGGCCGGGGTGAGTTGCGGAGTCTCGGCCATCGAGGCAATCTCGGCCAGAACCGTGCCGTTGGCGTCCAGCAGCCGGCACCTCGGGCCGGACCGGGTCATCGACGTGCTGGTCAGCATCGTGAGACCGGCGGCGCGGGTCGCAGTGTGCACGCCCGCTTCGTCGGACAGGCGCGCGACGTTCGGCTTGTCCGCCGCGTCGGGCGAGGGCAGCGCGGCCAGGTAGACGTGCACTTGGGTCGGGTCGTCGGCGGACGCTCGCAGCAGCACGCCGTCGGCGTCTACCCCGAGCACGTCGCGCACCTGCAGGCCGGCGGTGACCGGGACGTCCCCGACCACGACCCGGGTCTCGTCAGCGGCGATCTCGGTGCGGACCAGGCGCCCGTCCGGGCTCCAGCATGGCACTCCGGTGATCAGGTCGAGCCAGTTCGGGTCCGCGTCGGAGCGGATCATGCTGGTCAACCCGCTGTCCGGATCCACTGTCAGCACCTGGGCCTGCCGCTGATCCCTGGACTGGACCAGCAGCAGCGGCGGCCCGCCGGCCGACCAGCTGGCCACCCCGAGATACGGGAAGCTCTCGGCGTCCCAGCGCACCTCGAGCCGGGCCCCGGCGGTGTCGATGAGTGCCGCACTGACCACCGCGTTGGGGGTGCCGGCAGCCGGATAGGCCTGCTCGGCCGCTGGCCGCTCCGGATGCGCCGGGTCGGCGATGAACCAGCGCTGGACCGGTGAGTCGTCCACCCTCGCGACCAGCAGCTGCTCGCCGTCCGGCGACCACCAGTAGCCGCGGTGCCGATCCATCTCTTCGCCGGCCACGAACTCGGCCAACCCCCAGGTCACGTCCGGGCCATCCGGCTCGGCCAGCGCGCGGTCACCCGTGCCGTCCGCTTCGATCAGGCGCAGCGTGCCGTTGCAGACGTAGGCGATCCGGGTGCCGGTCGGATCGATTCGCGGGTCGAGCACCGGCGCCTGCGCGGGCAGCTCGGCGGACTCGCCGGTACGTAGGTCGGTGCGGAACAGCCGGCTGGACAGCGCATACACCGCCTGGCCGGCCGCGTCGTCGGTGCTGTAGTCGACCAGTCCGGCGCTGGCCTGCCGAGCCCGCTCGCGCCGGGACCGCTCGACCTCGGACAGCTGCTCGTCGTCGCCGTGCAGCAGGCTTGCCGGATCGGCGACCAACCGCTCGGTGCCGGCCGGCAGGTCGAGCACCCATAGGCAGTTGACCCGGTCGGTGCCTGACTTCGAGCGCAGGAATGCCACCCGGCTCCGGTCCGGCGCGATCGTGAACGCCCGCGGCGTGCCGAGGGTGAACCGCTGGGTCCGGGCGGATTGGCGGGGAAAGCTCTGCGCGTCGCTCATAGGGAGATATCAAACCAGGTGGGGGGTGCCGGCCGATCCGGACGGTATAAGGACGTATCCTGCCGGACATGATCAACGCGGACCGCCGGCTGCTGTTGGTGCACGCCCACCCGGACGACGAGTCGATCAGCAACGGCGCCACCATGGCGCAATACGCCGCCCAGGGCGCCCATGTGACGCTGGTGACCTGCACGCTCGGCGAGGAGGGCGAGATTCTGGTGCCGGCACTGGAGCACCTGGCCGCCGATCGGGAGGACGGCCTCGGTGAGCACCGGATGACGGAGCTGGCCGACGCGATGCGGGCGCTCGGCGTGACCGATCACCGCTTCCTCGGCGGACCTGGCCGGTATCGGGACTCCGGGATGATGGGCGTCCCATCTAACGACCGGCCGGACTGCTTCTGGCAGGCCGATCTGGACCAGGCCGCGACCGACCTGGTTCCGGTGATCCGTCAGATCCGGCCGCAGGTGCTGGTGACCTACGACGAGAACGGTGGCTATGGCCATCCGGACCACATCCAGGCGCACCGGGTGGCCATGCGCGGTGCCGAGCTCGCCGCCGTCGTGGACTACCGGCCCGATCTCGGTGCGCTGTGGGAGATCGCCAAGATCTACTGGACCGCGCTGCCCGAGTCGTTCCTGCGCGAGGGGCTGCGCCGGCTGCGCGATTCCGGCGACACGACCAGTTTCGAGGGCCTGGACCCGGACGGTGAGCTGCCGTTCTGCACTCCCGATCACCTGGTGACCACGCAGGTGGACGCCGCACCGTTCGTCGAGGCCAAGATGGCGGCGATGCGGGCGCACGCCACCCAGATCACCGTGGATGGCCCGTTCTTCGCGCTGTCCAACAACGCCGGCACCCATATCTGGGCGGTGGAGCACTACCAGCTGGTGCACGGCACGCGGGGTCGCCGAGACGGGCCGAACGGCTGGGAGTCGGACCTGTTCGCCGGGCTCGCGTCGCGCTAG
>JAKEEW010000272.1 GCA_022616375.1 Sporichthyaceae bacterium | reverse complement strand
GCGCCGAGCAGCGGCAGCGCGATCAGCAACCAGGCACTGGTCTGGGCCGCGCCGCTCGCCGCGGTGGTCACCGCGTGCTCGGCCTGGCTGGCCGCGGTCGCTGCAGCACTCATCGAGGCGGTGATCATCACGCTCCCTTGACTCCTAGTACTTGAGCAGGTTGGCGTCGTCGACCGAGGCCGACCGGCGGGTACGGAAGATCATCACGATGATGGACAAGCCGACCACCACCTCGGCCGCGGCGACCACCATGACGAAGAACGCCGCGATCTGGCCGTCCAGCGTGCCGTGGATCCGGGAGAACGCGACGAACGCCAGGTTGGTCGCGTTGAGCATGAGCTCGATCGACATGAACACCACGATCGCGTTGCGGCGCAGCAGCACGCCGGTGGCACCGATGGTGAACAGCAATGCGGACAGATACACGTAGTTGACCGGGTTCACGACACGGGCGCCGTCTCGGTCTGGTCCGCGGACCCGCTGGCCTGGGGCGGCAGCTGCCTGGTCAGCTCCGGCTCGGTGGCCCACCCGACCGGCCGAAGGTCACGACGGGCGGCCAGCTCCGGCGAGACCGACAGCTCGGCCGGCGAGCCGTCGGGCAGCAGGGCGGGCGTGTCGACCGCGTTGTGCCTGGCGTACACCCCTGGCGGTGGCAGCGGAGTCGGGTAACCACCGGGCTGAAATCTGGCCTCGGACCGGGAGCGCTGGCTCGGTCGCGGCTCGGTGCGCTCCCGGTGCGCCAGCACCATCGCGGCCAGCGCAGCGGTGATCAGCAGTGCACTGGTCGCCTCGAATGCGAACACGTAGCGGGTGAACAGCAGCACCGCCAGCTCCTGCACGTTGCCGTTGGTGCCCCGGCCGCTGACGTTGGCATTGCCGAATCCGGCCATCCCGGACACCGCGGCATGCCCGATCCCAAGCACCAGCAGCAGCCCGAAGCCCAATCCGGCCAGCACCGCGGCCCAGCGCTGACCGCGGATCGTCTCGATCAGCGAGTCGCTGGAGTCCACTCCGACGATCATCAGCACGAACAGGAACAACATCATGATCGCGCCGGTGTATACCACGATCTGCACCACACCGAAGAACGGCGCGGACTGCATCAGGTAGAAGATCGCCAGAGTGAGCATCACGAGCGCGAGCAGCAGCGCGCTGTGCACCGCCTTCTTCACCATCACCATGCCCAGCGCGGCGAGCACCGCGAGCGGGGCCAGGATCCAGAACGCGACCGCCTCACCGGTGGAGGTCTTCGCCTCGACCACGGCCGCCAGCGCGTGCGCGGCCGCCCCGGACGCCAACTGGCTCACTCGATCACCTCCGCGGCCGGCCGGCCGGTCGCGTCTACCTCGTCGGTCGCCTCGGCGCCTTCCGGGTCGGTATCGGAGTCGACCTCGGTGAACTGAGACGGGTCAGCCTCGGTGACCTCGCCCAGGTAGTAGTCCTTCTCGGTGGTGCCCGGGTACATCGGATGCGGCGGCACGGCCATTCCCTCGGTCAGCGGGCCAAGCAGATCCTGCTTCTCGTAGATCAGTTTTTCCCGCGTGTCGTCGGCCATCTCGTACTCATTGGTCATGGTCAGCGCCCGGGTCGGGCACGCCTCGATGCACAGCCCGCAGAAGATGCAGCGCAGGTAGTTGATCTGGTAGACGCGGCCGTAGCGCTCCCCAGGGGAGTACCGCTCTTCCTCAGTGTTGTCCGCGCCCTCGACGTAGATCGCATCGGCCGGGCACGCCCAGGCGCACAGCTCGCAGCCGATGCACTTCTCCAGCCCGTCCGGGTGCCGGTTGAGCTGGTGCCGGCCGTGGTAGCGCGGTGCGACCTGCTTCTTCTCTTCGGGGTAGAACTCGGTGGTCTTCTTGCGGAACATCGTCCCGAAGGTCACCCCGAAACCCTTGATCGGGTTGAGGAAGTCAAGCATGGGGGTCCTCCTGGGTCGGCGGCTCCGTGGGTGTGCCGCCCGCGATGGCTTGAGCGGTGGCCGCAGTACGTTCGGCCGCGCCACGAACCGGGGTCGGAACTTGGCCGGGCAGTGGCGGCACCGGATAGCCACCGGCGAACGGATCGAACTCCTCGGCGCCGCGATGCGCGCCACGCCGGCGGCCGGTGCCGTTCCGGTCGGCGCCCTCCCGGCCGGCGGCAGCCGGCGCGGCCCGCTTGTCGCGGTTGACGAAGTCCAGCACGAACGAGCCGACCAGGAGCAATAGCACCAGCCCGGCCCCGGCCAGCAGCCACGGCCTAGTGTCCAGGTCTTCGGTGCGGCGCAGCACCCGCAGCGTCGCGACCAGCATGATCCACACCAGTGAGATCGGGATGAGCACCTTCCACCCGAGCCGCATGAACTGGTCGTAGCGCAACCGGGGCAGCGTTCCGCGCAGCCAGATGAACAGGAACAGCAGCGCCAGGATCTTGCCGAAGAGCCACAGCAGCGGCCACCAGCCCTGGTTCGCGCCGTCCCAGATCGAGATCGGCCACGGGGCTCGCCAACCGCCCAGGAACATCGTGATGGCCAACGCGGAGACGGTGACCATGTTGATGTACTCGGCCAGGAAGAACAGCGCGAACTTCAGCGACGAGTACTCGGTGTGGAAGCCGCCGACCAGCTCGCCCTCGGCCTCCGGCAGGTCGAACGGGGCCCGGTTGGTCTCCCCGATCATCGAGGTCAGGTAGATCAGGAACGAGGGCAGCAGCAGGATCGCGTACCAGGACGGCAGGTGCATGGTCATGCCGAGGATCTCGGTGGTGCCCCCGTGCGCCTGCGCGTCCACGATCTGCGAGGTGGACATCGAGCCCGCGTAGAGGAACACCGCGACGAACGACAGCGCCATCGCGACCTCGTACGAGATCATCTGTGCCGACGAGCGCAGTCCGCCGAGCAGCGGGTAGGTGGAGCCGGATGCCCAGCCACCGAGCACGATGCCGTAGATCCCGATCGACGTGATGGCCAGCACGAACAGCACCGCGACCGGCAGGTCGGTCAGCTGCAGCCGGGTGGACTGCCCGAAGATGGACACCTCGGGGCCGAGCGGGATCACCGAGAACGCCAGGAACGCCGGGATCGCCGCGATGACCGGAGCCAGCCAGTAGACCGGCTTGTCCGCGGCCTTGGGCACGACGTCTTCCTTGAGCGCGAGCTTGATGCCGTCGGCCAGCCCCTGCAGCACGCCGAACGGACCGACCCGGTTCGGCCCGACCCGCTGCTGCATGAACGCCACGATGCGACGCTCACCCCAGATCGTGAGCAGCACGATCACGACCAGCATCGCGAAGATGACCACGGCCTTGAGCAGGATCAGCCACCACGGGTCAGAGCCGAACGCGGACAGGTCGGGCTGCACCGGCTCCTGGGCCGGCGCCGGTGCGCCGGGCACGATGTCCTGCCACCGCAGGCCGGCGGACAGCACCGCGGTCCCGATCATTCGACCCCCTCCACGGACAGTCGGACCACCGCGCCGGTACCGGCCCCGAGCTCGGCCAGCACCGCCGAGCCCGCCGAGTTCATCGGCAGCCAGACCACCCGCTCAGGCATCTCGGTGATCTCCAGCGGGAGCGTGATCCGGCCCCGCTCGGTGCTCACCGTCACCGGATCACCCTCGGCCGCACCGATCTCGGTCGCGGTCGCCTTGGACAGCCGCAACCGCGGTGCCCGAGCGGTCCCGGCCAGGTGCTCTTCGCCATCCTGGGCGCGGCCCGCGTCCAGCAGCATCCGCCAGCTGACCAGCACCGCCTCACCGGCCCCGGCCAGAGCCGGCCCGCCGGCACTGACCAGCGGTTCCACCGAGCGGACCCCGGTCCAGACCCCGAGCCGGTGCAGCTCGACCCGGGCCGCGTTGACGTCCCCAAGGCCGAGCGGTACGTCCATCTCGTCGGCGATCGCGGTCAGCGTGCGGGCGTCCGCCGGAATACCGACCTCGCGCAGCGCCGCGACGAATGGCCGCTCCCGGCCCTCCCAGTTCACGAACGTGCCGTCCTTCTCGGCCGCCGCGGC
>JAKEEW010000271.1 GCA_022616375.1 Sporichthyaceae bacterium | reverse complement strand
GGTCCCGGTCGATGCGCACGTTGTCGGCGTCGAACGCCTCGACGGTGAGCGCGACCGCGTGCTGCGCCGCGGTGTTGAGGTCGCCGGCATCCACGGAGGCGGTGATCGGTAGGGCACCGCGGATGCGGTAGCGGCGGGGCGGGGCGGGCATGGGGTGTTCGAACATGGCGGGTTCTCCTTCGGGATGGTTGGCGTTGCTCGGGGGCTGGTCGACTGGTGGTCGGGTGTCTGCGCGGGTGGGCTAGCACTCGTCGCAGGTCTGGGCCGTGTACTGCCGGTCGTAGGGATCCAGGTAGGCCGAGGTGCGCAGGTCGTCGAGCAGCAGCTGCGCGGCGGTGTCGATGGCCTGGTCCTCGGACTCGGCGGTGACGTGCAGCTCGGCGGGGATCTCCACGGCCACCCGGTAGCAGTGCTCCAGCGGTGGGAGACCCCAGGCGGCCAGGGCGTTGCTGCCGCCGTCGGCGCAGATGTGCCCGGCCCGGACCACCTCGACGACCCGCGCCCGCACGTCGGCGGCGAAGTCCGCCCAGGCCCGTTCGGCGCGGTCGCGCGCGTCGACTGCGCGGGTGTGCGTGTCGGCGGCGACCGACAGCGCCGCCGGCAGCAGGTTGTGCGCCGCGTCCGGGTCCAGCCCGGATAGCAGGTTCGGGTCGCGGCACAGGCTGTCAGCTGCCTGGGCCAGCCAGGCCGGCTGTTCGGCCGTCGTGGCGGCCGCCCACGCGGCGGCCAGAGCCATCTGGCAGACCTGCGTCGCTGACTGTGTGCCGGTAGTGACCGGGATCGTGTCGGTCATCTGGTGTGCTCCCTCCTTGGGGCGAAACGAGAAACGCCGCCCGTGGTGGGGCGGCGTGGGGCGTGCGGCGGGTCTTAGCCCAGGTCGATCTCCTCGACGGTGGCGTCGCGCGGGTCAGCATGCAGATCGGCTGGCAGCTCGGCCAGGACCTGGTCCAGCCGTTCGCGGGCCGCCTCGCTGGCCTGCTGTTCGCCGCTGGCCGGCACCTGTATGCGCACCGCGACGTGCATGGTCACCACCCAGTCGGGTTCCAGCAGCGGCAGGCCCCAGTCGGCCAGCGCCTGCTGCGCCGGATCCAGCAGGCCCGGATAGTCGCGCACGTTGACCCGTGCCTGTTCGCGCACCACCTCCCGCAGCCGGTGCAGCCTGGTTGTGTGTTCGTCGGTGGCGCGGCGGGCGGCGGCGGTCGCATGGTTGTGGTCGCGCATCTGGGCGAGCAGCCGGTCCTGGCATTCGGCCGCGTCGGCGATCTCGCGGTGATGGTGCTCGGCGCCGGGGTGGCTGGGTGCGGCCAGGATGGCGGTGGCGGTGTCCAGCCAGTCGGCGGGCACCGGGTCGGCCCTGTGCTCGCGCCACTGCTCGGACAGGCTGCGGCGCAGCCGGGTTGCCAGCGTCTCGCCGTTGGGGCCGGGGTGTGTGTGATCGGTCATCGTGGCTCCGTTCCAGGTGTGGGGTTGGGGATTCCAGCCGTGGGCCCAGCCGGGTCGCACACCAGCGCCACGATCACCGATCGCGGGTCGAGACTTGCCAGGTGCGCCCCAGCGCGGGCGTGGTAGGACAGCCGGGCGGGCAGGCTGTGGGTGAGCCGGCCGCGTGGCCGGCCCGGATGTGGGGTGATCAGTTCACCGGCGCTGGTGACCAGTGCGTCGCCGAGGAAACAGCCCGCGGCGTAGCCGACCAGATCGGCCAGGCCGCCCTGGTGGGCCGGCAGGCCCGGACCGTAGTCGTCGCAGTCGAACCGCAGGTCCGGGTCGGGCTCGGCGGTGTCCCGGGCGAGCATGGCTGCCACCCGCGGCTGCGCCGCGAACTCGGCGTTGGCGCGGCCCAGCGGATAACCGGCCGGGTCGAGCAGGTGCCGGTCGTAGAAGTGGTGGTAGGGCAGGGCCGGGCCGGTGCCGGCGGTCACCCGGCGCACCTGGTGCCAGCGCGCCTCGGCGAACAGTTCCAGCACCGCGGCCGTGGCCGCCAGGTCGAGCAGCCCGACCGGACCCCCGGCGCAGCCGAGCAGCCCATCGCAGAGCACGGTCGGGCGGATCAGGCGGGCGCGCTCGGGTGGGCCGAGCCCGGGGCGGGCGACGAACCCGGTCGCGGCGACCGCCGCCGGGACGCCGGCAAGGGCGCGGCCCAGCAGGTCCGACACCGCAGCCGCGGCGGCATCGGGGTGGCTGTCGGTGGTCGGTGGCAGGCAGCCCAGAACGACCGCCCGGGCGGTGGCCGGGACCGCCGCGATGATGGCTGGTGCGGTCATCACAGCTTCTCCTCTCTCGGTTGGTTATGGGGGCGGGTTCAGGTGTGGTCGGTTGGTGGTTGGTCGGTCCAGCGGTCGGGGGCCAGCTCGGCCGGGTTCACCCCGCAGCGCACCGCCTCGCGCAGCATCCGCGCCAGCCGCAACTGCGGGTCGTGGCGCAGCGCCTCGTCCAGGGCGACGCCGACCAGTGCCCCGCCGCCGTGTTGCCACTGCTGGTAGGCCAGCAGCGTCGCCGGGCGGGCTCCCAGCGGTGGTGGGGCCATCCGCAGCAGCTGGGTCCACACCGCGCCGGCGGTTTCGCCGCGCTGGTCGCACGCCCAGCTCAGGCATTCATCCAGCAGGGCGGGGTCATACAGGGCGACCAGCAGCAGCGCCGCCCGCGGCGCCTCGAGCCCGCCCCCGGGGTCGGCGGCCAGCAGCTCGTGAAGCGTCCGGGTGGCCTGCTCGCGCAGCATCGCCCAGCCGTCGACACCCTCGGCTTCCCGCTGGTCCAGCCCGGCGACGATGGCGGCGACCTCGGCCTCGACATCGGCGAGCACCCTCGGGTCGGCCGGGGCCAAGGTGGCGGCCAGCTCCGCCCGAGACGCCCGGGCGACCAGGCCCAGCGCGACCGCCTCCGCCGCGATCAGCGACGCCCCGCCGGGCCGGTCCGGCGGCGGCACCCGACCCTGCGCGGCGTGGTCGTCGCGCGGCGAGTAGTCCCACCAGCGCCGGTCGTGGACGCGGATCGCGGCGCCGGTCGAGATGCCGCGCGCGCCCAGCCGCGCGGCCAGCCCGGCCACCAGGGGCCCCCCGTCGCCGGGCAGGGCGGCATCCTCGGCGTACACGACGATCCACGCCGTGTGCGTCTCGACCCGCGACACGGTCGCGGCCACCTCGTCCAGCAGCTCCCCGGTGCTCGCGGGGTCGGGCAGATCGAAGCGCATCAAACACAGCCGGTACGGCTCGCGCTGCTCGGTCTGGCACACCACGACCAGGCTGTGCTCCGGGTGAAAACCCAACAGATACGGCAGCACCGTCACCAGATCCGCCTCGGTGCGGACCCGCAACACGCGTGGATCGGTGTCAGAACCCATCACGCCACACTCCCTTCGGTGTTTGTTTCGGTTGTGATCACCGCCGCCTTTGCGGATGGGCAGCGGCGGTGTGTCCGGGCGCTCGAGGCCGGAATGGACTGCGATCGGGCGGCCCGGCGGCGGCGAACGCCTGCTGCGGCCGGGGCCCGGTCGGCCACGGCCGGGAACTGCTGATGTGCTGGTCATTGGTCCTCCCTCAGCACAAGGCCCCGGCATCCGGGCCGGGCAGTCGGAAACGAGCACGCCGACCGGCGGCGGCTCAAACAAGTGACCAAAACCCGTTGCCGCGGACGCGGATCCTGCCCTTGCCGGGGCTGGCTATCGGACGAGGCGGGGTCAGCCGAAACGGGATGGCGGAGCGAGAAGGCGGCTACGCCTCCGCTCAGCCCATCCATGACGCCGTCTGCGCCGCGAGCCAGTTGATCCGATCGGCCAGCCGGTCCGAGCCGCGGTGAGGGCGGTGAGAATCGCGGCGATTGAAGTCAGCCATGCCAGCCGCGCGTACCTGGACGGTGCCGTCGGCGGCGAATCGAGCCTGCCGGCAACCCGGCGCACAGCCGGTCGGGCAGCGCATACTTCGGGTGCACTGCCTGCACCCGATGCGGCGCGTGCTTGGCGGTGGCGAGCGGGCATACGCCCGCGGGCGGCGGCCTGGGTCGTGGCGAGGGCGGTCAGCGACCGCGCGGTGTCCGGCGACGGAGAACCTTCGCGCAAGGGGGTGGCCGGATTGAAACGGCACGACAACCGGCATGGGGTCGGCAGGGCAGGATCGGGCGGTGTTGGCCACCGACGCGGTCGGGGCGGACCGGCCCCTCGGGGCAGGTGCGCGGATCGACCCGCGGAATCGGTGGGCCGCTAGGCCCGCAACATGGTGCTGGTCAGCTCTGCAAGAAGTAGAGTCCCCACCGTACCGCGACCACCTAACAGAAAACGATCAAGTAGGTCGGCGGGCAGCCCGCTGACCTGCAGTGTTAGGTCGCCCACATGACACCAGCGCCCACTGTTAGATAACACCGCAGTGCCAAAGTGCGAGGACCGCGGGCTGGCAAGGGGTTCCGGCGGCGCGGGAGCACGCTGCCGGCTCGGCTCGGTCCCGACCAGCCCGGCCAGCTTGACGATCTTCCCGCTAGGCGACGGTTCGTTGGCAAGAGCGGGACGGACTGCTCGCGCTTGACGCCGACGGAGCCACAACTGAGCTGCTGCTGAGCGACCCCGATCAGGTGCTCCTCACAGACGGGTGAGATCCTCGCGTCCGGAAGCCCGTAGCGCGGAGTTCATCGCTCCGGTCGGCTTCACCGCCCCGCCGACACGAGCCGCCCAGCTGTTGTGATCTTCGGACCCGCAGGAGGCCCGACGGTTGTCAACGAACAGCTCGTCCAGCAGGCCATTCGGGCCGCCACTCGCGTCGGCGACGCACTCGGCGTGCGGGCACGACTGCGGGAATTTCGCGCCACCCCTGGACGAGATCGACGTCGAAGTGACCGAAGCGACGGCCCCAGTTGGCCAGTGACTTGTGCAGGGATCTGACGTGACCGCGGGCTGGCTCAGCCGGAGCCGACCTGCACATCGGTGCGCCCGAGCGGCTCAACCTCACGCGATGCAGTACGCACGGGAAGATGAAGTCGATCTTAGGCAGCCAGCGGTCGAGACGGTACTGAAGGATTCCATGACGGGCTCAAAAAGATCACTGCACGTCGAGATGCATCTCGTCGTGCACTCTCGCTGATACCTGCTACAGTCGCGCTGTCAACAGTCTCGGTGGACCTGAAGGTGTGCGGAGTGGATCACAGCGAGTTTCTTGAATTCCTGGAGCTGGACGGTGGCGAGCCGCGGTTAGTGACCAAGTCGGAGCTGCTCGCTGCGGTCCGCCATCGCGGGTTCCCGATCAGTGATCGCCAGCTGACCTTCTACGTCTCCGAGGGTCTCGTACCAAGATCAGTGCGGGTGGGTTCTCGGGCGGGCGCCTACCCCCGCCTGGTCGTGAGCCTCTTGACCTGGATCCTGCGCTTCCGCGAGATGGGGATTCCGATCGAGGCGATCAAGGAGCTGGTGCCGACCTGGAAGTTCCTGGTCCGGTCCCGGAACCAGGGCCGGTTGGATCTGGCCGAGTTCGAGTACGTGGCGCGTCGCCAGCTCGAGAGCCTTGAGGCGGTCCTGGCAGTGCCCGCGCTTCTCACCGATGTGGTCTCCGGGTTCTGCGAGGACTGTTGGCGACGGCTGGTGGTCGTCACGAAGGACGGGCACGAGCTGCCGCTGACCGCGGCCGAGACGACCATTGGGTTCGCGGCGGCGAACCGGCGGATCGACGAGTCTGGCGCCGAGACGCTGGATTGGTGGGGCTATCGACGTATCACGTTCGCTACGCCACCGGACGACTTCGGCCGTGATCCGACCACGGTTGTCCTCGGTGTCCGCCCAAACGAACCGCTCCCGGCAAGGCGCTCAGATCAGGACAGCGACGACGTGCACCCGGGGATTGACGAGCGCCAGGCGCAGGATCGGGCCACTGACGTGCCAGGATCGGATCAGGGCGTTGTCAGCTGAGCCTGTCCAGCCCCCGGCTTCGGCCCGGGAGCCGCTTCCTACTCCCTTTCTGACCGTGCGTGTGCACGACCTGTCCGTCATCCCGTCGTTGACCGCCGTTTGCGCCGGTTACGAGGAAGGGCAGTGGCGCGCGGCCGGTTTGGCCCGGCACCTGCTGGCCTGGATTCCCGACTTTGCATTGCGCTACAGCGAGCGCCGAGCGATCAACAGCGGGATCGCCCAGGAGCAGATCCGCCGCGCGATGCACATGGTGTTCGGGCACGGGTCGGTAGCCGACCGTGGGGAGCCGGGCGAGATCTTGCTGCACATCGTGTGTCGCGAGGTGTTCGGCAGCGACACCGTGGTGAACAAGGTCTTTTTCAAGACTTCCGGCAACGACGTCGTGAAAGGCTTCGACGGCGTTCATCTTGTCCAGGCCCAGGCCGGCCTTGAGCTGTGGCTTGGCGAGGCCAAGTTCTTCGCCGACCGGGACGACGCGATCCGTAAGGCGCTCGCCTCGATCAAACAGCACATCGCCACGGACTACCTCCGCGGCGAGTTCGCCTTGATCACGGACAAGATCGACGACTCGTGGCGGCACGCCGCCGCGATCCGGCGGCTGATCCACGAGAACGTGCCGATCGAGGAGGTGTTCGAGCGGATCACCATTCCGGTCCTGCTCACCTACGACAGCACGGCCGTACAAGCCCATGACCGGGTCAGCCGCGAGTTTCTCGCCGAGTTCGAGTCCGAGATGCGTGACGGGTGGAAGCGGTTCGCCGATCGGCTCGGGGACATACTGCCGGTACAGGTCCGGCTGCTCCTCGCTCCCCTCGGGTCGAAGCGTGACCTGGTCGCCGAGCTGGACGAGAGGCTTCCCGGATGGCGCTGACCATTGGTGAGATCCGGGGTCTCTTGGCTGGGTCACGAGACCAGCTGCGAGACCGCGGGTTCGACGTGCTGGCCGGGATTGCGGCTGTCGCCGCCGACCAGGACGAGGGCGTGTCGCGTGAACTGCTCATTCGCGCGCTTGATCGCCGCGAGGACTTCGACGGGGCCGCGCCGATGCTCGACGCGCTCGTCCGCCATCATGGTCTGTATCCGTACCTGCACGATCCGGATCAGCTCGGCACCGCCGACCGGATCGCTTACGAGGTGCACCGACCGGTCGGCACCGACGACCTGGTCTTCCACGCCGAGCAGGCAGACGTCTACCGCCTACTCGCCGACGGGCACAACATCGTGCTCAGCGCGCCAACCAGCTTCGGCAAGTCCCTGATCATGGACGGGTTGATCGCGACCGGCCGATACCGGAAGATCATGCTTGTCGTCCCGACGATCGCGCTCATGGACGAGACCCGTCGCCGGCTTACCCAGCGATTCCGCGACCAGTACAAGATCATCACTCATCCGTCGCAGGCTCCGGCCGACCGCACGATCTACGTGCTGACGCAGGAGCGGGTGCTCGACATCCCCGATGACCGGTTCCCGGAGGTCGACTTCTTCGCCATCGATGAGTTCTACAAGCTCGACGCCTCCCACGACGAAGACCGCGCCGTTCTGCTGAACCAGGCCTTCCACCGGCTTCACGCGACCGGCGCCCAGTTCTACCTGCTTGGTCCGAACATCGACGCCCTGACCGCGGACGTGCGCGGCCGGCTGGAGTTCCAGTTCATCTGCACGGACTTTCAGACCGTCGCCCTCGACACAGAGATCCATCGGGTTACCAAAGATCACCTCCAGGCCGCGGTCGTCCAGCGATGCGCTGACCTAAGCGGCCCGACGTTGCTGTACGTCCGGTCCCCCAAGCGCGCACGAGAGGTCGCTGGGTGGCTGCTGGAGGCCGGTCTCGGGGGAGCCGGGGATGACCTCGACGGGGCCGCTGAGTGGGTGGCGCGTACCTACCACCCGGACTGGCTCGTCGCCCGGGCATTAAAGAACGGGATCGGAATCCATCACGGACGAATGCCACGCGCCCTCGCACACCACGTGGTGAGGCTGTTCAACAGCGGTGCGTTGCCGTGGCTGGTCGTCACCTCCACCCTCATCGAGGGGGTCAACACCGTCGCCGAGAACGTCGTCATCGTTGACAACAAGCTCGCGACCAAGAACCTCGACTTCTTCACCTACAACAACATCCGCGGCCGTAGCGGCAGGATGTTCAAGCACTTCATCGGCAAGGTCATCGTCTACGGCGCGCCCCCAGCCGCCCAAGCCAAGATCGTCGACATCCCCGCGTACAGCCAGAGTCCCGATACCCCGACAAGCCTGCTCATCCAGCTGCCGTGGGACGAACTCACACCCGGCTCGCGGGATCGCGTCGAGCGTTTCTACCGGCAGGATGCCGTCAGCCTCGATGCCATCCGCTCCGCCGCCGGCGTGGATCCGCAGACCGTGGTCGACATCGCCGAGACCCTGCACGAAGACCCCCGGCGCTGGTCCTCCCAGCTCGCCTGGGGGGGTCGCCCCACCTACGAGCAGCTGAGGACCCTCTGCCAATTCGTCTATCGGCTGTCCGGCACGCGGGGGCGCCGTGGCGGCGTGTCCTCCGCCGATCAGCTGGCCACCCGGCTCGACATCCTTCGTCGCAGCGAAGGAGACGTCCGGACCATGGTGGAAGCGCAGATGGAGTACAGCAGGGCCGAGCCAGACGAAGCCGTCGAGGATGTGCTCGACTTCCTACGGCACTGGCCGGGCCACCTGTTTCCCCGACTCGTCATGACACTCCAATCCATCACCGAGGACGTGCTGCCGCGCTACGGCTTGCCGACCGGTGACTACGGGCACTACGCCGGAGCCGTCGAGGCGCAGTTTCGGCCGCCGGTGCTGACCACCCTCGAGGAGTATGGGCTACCGGCCCCTCTCGCCTTGCGCCTACTACGACACCTGCCGCGACTCCGCGGAATTGCCCAGCTCGACGACCTGCTGGCCGAGCTCCGACGACTGCGCCAGATCCCCGGGCTGACCCCGTTCGAACAGGAGATGCTCGACGACACCATCAGGGGGCTGTAGCTCGAGCGCTGCCCTCGCCGGGCCGTAGCGGGGGCGGATGCCGCAGCACGGGGGTCCGCGGCATCCGCGCGGCTCAGGGTACGCGGGCGTGTTCGGCTAGGTCCAGCTCGCGGGTAGGGGTTCCTCGCCGGGGTGTGGCGGGCCTGGGTTGAGGGGTCCGTAGGGGGCGTGTGGTGCGGGGATTTCGGCGAGGCGGAGCCGGCGGCGGCCGTTTCCGTAAAGCCGCCACACGGGTCCGGCGGGGCCGGTCCCGTTGAGGCTGTCGCGGGCGGCGGTGGCCACGGTGACGCCGGGGTCGAGGTGTTCGGACAGGCGGCGGTGCAGGTTTTGTTCGCGGGCGCGGGTGGGCAGGTAGAACAGCACCGGGTGGTGGGGGCCGCCGTCGCGGCGCAGTTTGCGGTACGCGTGGAGTTTGTCGGTGAGGCGGGGCAGGGGTTGGCTGCCGGTGTCGTATTCGAGGAAGAACCCGACGCTGGTGTTGTGTTCGGCCCAGAGTCCGTGCCCGTCGGGGTGGATGCGCCGCCCGTACGCGGCGGTGGTGCGGCTTTCGGACCACCAGCGGCGCAGCCGTGCCAGGGGGTGGTGGCGGGCGTGGGCGGCGAGGTCGACGAAGAAGCTGTTGACGCCGACCAGGTGGGCCAGGGCTGGGTTGGCGTAGATGCGGTCTTGCCGTTCGCGCAGCGCGGTTGGGGTGGGTGGTCGGTCGCCTCGGGCCAGTGCGGTGTAGCGGGCGGCCAGTGGCCCGGTCAGCCAGTAGACGGGCGCGGGCCGGCCGGGTTGGTGGCGGATGAACCGGTCGATGAAGCCGATCCGGCGTAGCAGGTGCAGCCGGTGTAGGCAGGTGATGGGGGAGTCGAACAGCAGCCTGGTCAGGTGGCTGGTGGTGAGCACGGTGTGTTCGTCGAGCAGGGCCGCGATGAGCAGGTCTCTGGGCTGGAGCCGTGCGGAGATGTCGAGCAGTCCACTACCGCCGGCCGACGTCCGGGAGGCTGTGCTTGCGCTCTTCCCCGGTCGGAGGGTGTCCCCTTGAGGGGACTGTCGGGGTGCGGTGCTCATCGCGATGGGCCTTCCTTGCTGGGCTGTTGGGTGGCGTGGGTCGGCGTGGGGTCGGCAGCCCGGTGACTGGGGCCGGGCCGAGTCGGGAACCGACCTGCTGACCGGGTGGTCATGCACTGTCGCCGCTGGAGCGCCGGGATCGGTCGGCCAGTGCGGCGCGGATGGCCTGGGCGTTTCCGAGCGGCGGACGGGAGGGGTTGGTATGCAGGGTGAACGCGGCGGTCTCCCGGCCGGCCACGAGCAGCCGCGCGGCGGCGGTGTAGGCGTCGAGGTGGGATAGGTCGTGCTCGTCGAGCTCGGGCAGGGTGTGCCGGGCGAGCTGGTGGGCGTCCTCCGGGCCACAGTTGAACAGGATCTTGTTGCGGGCGTTGGCGGACAGCGCCAGCTGGGTCTCGCGGGGGAGTTGGGCGAGGTCCTGGTGGGCGAGCACGAGGGACAGGCCGTAGCCGCGGGCTTCGGCAAGCATGTCGGCCACCGAGCCGGGCAGGTTGAGGAAGTTGTGGCATTCGTCGATGTACACGCACGCGTCGCGGCGGCGGTGTTGGGGCTGCCGGGTGCGGGCGGTGGCGGCCTGCCAGGCGGAGGCGAGCACGAACGAACCCATCAGCCGGGCAGTGTCCTCGCCGATCTGGCCCTTGGGCAGGCGGGCGAGCAGGATCCCGCCGTCGAGGACGCGGCGCATGTCGAACGATGAGCGGGGCGGTCCGAGGGTGCGGCGGACGAACTCGCGCAGCAGGAACGCGCGCAGCCGGGCCAGCACCGGACCGATGACTTGGGCGCGCACCGGCGGCGGGGTGGACTCGTACCATTCCCAGAACCCGCGCAGCCCTTCGGGGTCGTCGAGGTCGACGGTGTAGGGGGCGCGGAACTGCTTGTCGTTGAGCAGCGGCGGCACCAGGGTGAGGGTGGCGGCGGGTTTGCGCTGCAGGGTCAGGCAGGCCACCCGCAGCACGTCGTCGATGCGCGGCCCCCAGTGCCGGGCGAAGATCCGGGAGAAGATCGCCACGATGTTGTCGGTGACCAGGTCGTGGTCGGCACCGGCCAGCGGGTTGAGGGTGGCGCCGGGGTTCTGGTCGGGGTCGATGAGGATCACCCGGTCGGCGACGCCGGCCGGGAGCCGGTCGAGCACGTCGAGGACCAGGTCGCCTTTGGGGTCGATGACCACGACCCCGCGGTGGGCGTGCACGTCGTCGAGGATCAGGTTGCACATCAGGGTGGATTTGCCGGTTCCGGTGGCGCCGAGCAGGTGGATGTGGTGGCGGGCGTCGGCGGCGGCGAGGGCGACGGCGTGCCCGCCGACCTCGGCCCGGCCGAGGGTTTTGGTGCCGCGTCCGCCGGTGGGCACGTCCACGGGTGCGGGTGCGGGTTTGGCCCGGGCGCGGGTCAGCCCGGGCACGGCGAGGTCGGTGGGCAGGGTGGCGATGCCGGCCAGTTCGGCTGCGGACAGCACGAACCCGCGGCGAAGTGCCCGGCCGGCCAGGACTCGTGCCGGGTGGCGCAGCCGGGTTCGGCGGAGCCGGTTGCGGGCGGTGTGCACGCCGAACGCGGAGGCGATGGCGTGGGCGCGGGTGGCCAGCCCGGCGCGCAGGGTCGCCGGGTCCGCGCCGCGCGGGTCGGGGTGGGCGACCGCGTAGCGGATGGCGACCTCCCAGCCGGTGCCGGTCAGCTTGTCCACCGCGGCGCGGGCGTCGCGGTCCCGCCGCGGGTCGACGCCGGGTGCGGGCGTGCCGCGCGGGCTCGTGGGTGACCGGTGCGCTGGGCGGGTAGGGGTGATCAGCTCGACCAGCAGATCCAGAACTGCGCGCAGCCAGGTCAGCGGTTCTAGGGGGCTGACCGGGCGGGGTCCGGGGCGCAGCGCGGCCGC
>JAKEEW010000030.1 GCA_022616375.1 Sporichthyaceae bacterium | reverse complement strand
GTAGGCGCGGGCCTCGCGGTCCTCGCGGGTGGAGCCGCCTTCCCAGGACTTGCTCACAGCGATGCGAGTTGCCTGGCGGTGGTTTCGGCCGGGGTGGCGTAGCGCATGTGCGCGGTGGTGTGGTCGGTGTCCGGGTCGTACTCGGTGGTGCCGATCGCCAGGTGCTCGCCCAGGAGCGTTGGCCCGACGACCTGGCCTTCGATGCGGCCGGTGAGGTTGCCCGGGTAGTGGAGGCAGCGCGGGATCAGCACGGCTCAGCTCCTCGAGGGTCGGCCGAGCAGGTGGTCGAGGGGGGTGCGCGGCTCGGAGCGCTCGGGGCCGATCCGGCCGATGGCCGTGCGCAGGACTCGGTCGACGCGGGTCTCGGCCCGGTCGAGGGCCTCGCGTACGGCGCGGAGCTCGCCGGCGCCTTCGCCGAAGGGCCGCGCGTATTCGACGATCGCCGGCCACAGTCCCTCGGCGAGATGCAGGCCGGCGTCGGCCGGTGGTTCGGCGGCCGGGTCGGCAACGACCATCTCCAGGTCACGGGAGCCGCGCAGCAGGTAGTGGAGTCCGGTGCTGTCGATGTGGCCGATCAGCAGCCGGTGACCGCCGAGGGCGAAGTGCGGCTCGACGTGAATGCGCCAGGTGCCGTTCAAGGTGTCTCCTCCGAGTAGATGTGCGTCAGTCGGTGCTTGATGTCGCGGATGGCGTCCAGCTCGCACCGTCGGCAGAACGGCCCGTGCCAAGCGATGCCTGTGAGCTGGCCGATCCGTCCCGCTGGGGTCGGCTCTGGTGGCGGCGCCATCGGGACACCGTCAAGGACCGTGGCGCTGATCATCATCAGCCCTCCGCGCCACCTGGCGAGGTAGACGCAGTCGTGCCCGATCAGCCAGCAGACGGCCTTCATCGCAGCCCTAGCCATCGGCGGTCCCGTGCCCACGGGCGTGTCGCCGCTGCTCGCGTAGGCGGCGGAGCCGGTTGACCAGCACGGGGTTGTGGGCGAGAGCGGCGGGGTTGTCGAGCAGCGCGGCGAGCAGCTGGTGGTAGCGGACCGGTGAGATGCCCAGGCGTTCGCGGATGGCGGCGTCTTTGGCGCCGGGGTGCCGGTACCAGGCGGCCTCCAGTTCGAGGATGGCCGGGCCGGGCTCGGGCAGGGCGGTCACAGCAGCCCCCCGGCTTCGAGGAGCTGCCGGGCCTGGTCGAGCCGGTCCCAGTCCTCCCGGCGGCCGCCAGCGTCGGGGTGAAGACGCCGCGCGAGTGCTTTATAGAGATCGCGGGCGTCGGCGCCGGCCGGCGCCTCGGGTATCCGGGCCCCCATCCAAGCCCGGACCACGTCCGAGCTGGCGAACCCCGCGAAGCTGCCCGGCGGGAGGGCCTTGTAGCCGTGGTACTGCTCGCCGCGGCGGCTGATGCTGTACCGGTCGACCCGGCGGAGTGCTTCGAGGCCGAGGGCGATCGCGCGGACGTTGTGCTGCCAGTCGTCCATCTTGGCCTGTTTCCCGGCGCGTTTGACGAACCGGTCGGTGGCGTAGGCCAGCGGGCCGTGGCGGGAGTCGAAGGCGACCCGCACCGCGGGGGTGGCGGCGCGGGCGTCGGCTCGTAGCATCCCGTCGGCTCGTAGCATCCCGTCGGCGCGGATGGCCCGTTCGGGCACGTCGACCTCGATGACCACGTGCCGGCCGGCCAGGGCGTTAACCTCCCGGGCCAGCAGGCTCAGGGTGTCGGCCCAGGAGGCGGTGAAGTCGGAGAACTCGTGCCGGCCGGTGAACGGCGTCCGGTCGCCGATCGGCCGGGTGGTGTACCAGCTCATCAGGGCCACCGCGCCGAGTCCGGCCAGTCCGGGGACGGGTGACCGTCGCCGTTCGGGTCCTCGTCC
>JAKEEW010000270.1 GCA_022616375.1 Sporichthyaceae bacterium | reverse complement strand
GTAGCGCGGTGTCGAGCATTTGATCTTTCGGGCGCTGAAGCGGCGTCGGCGTGGGGGCAGCAGGGTGGCCAGGACGGCTCGGCCGATGGCGCCGAGCAGGTCGGTGGGACCGTCGGGGTTGATACCGCGCGCGGCGGTGAGTTCGTCGCGGGCGGCTTCGCGGGCGGTGGTGAGGCTGGCCCGGTCGGGGTTGGTGCCGGGGCGGGTCTCTACCGCGGTGACGATGGCCATGTGCAGCAGTTGGTAGACGATGAGCAGTGCCCACAGTTCCTGTTCGAGACCGGGTCGGTCGCCCGAGCGTAGGACGTGAGCGTCGAGCAGGGTGTGGCGTAGCCCGAGGTAGGCCGACTCGATCTCCCACCGCTCGTGGTAGAGGCAGATCAGGTCGGCGGCGGGGAACCGGCGGTGATCGAGCAGGGTGGTGACCAGCCGGTAGCGCTGACGAACTCGGCTGCCGTCGGCGCCGGTGACGGTCAGGTCAGCCTCGATGATCCGCACGGCCAGTCCGTCCAAGCAGGACAGGTAGGAGCCGTCGGGAAGGTGGGCCAGCACCGGCGGGTTGCGGGTGGACTTGATCCGGGCCAGCAGTTTCGCCCCGGTGGCGGCGACCTCGGCGAAGAAGGTGTTGCTGTCAAAGCCCCGGTCGAGCAACAGCAGCATGTCGGGTCCCAGCAGCGCCAGCAGCCGCCGGGCCTGGGTGGCTTCGTCCCGGTCGGTGGCCGAGCCGAGGGTGGCGCCGAGCAGGCCGCGGGTACCGGTCTCGACCAGGCTCATCAGGTACAGGGTTGGGTAGCCGGCAAAACCCATCCGGTAGCGGATGCGCCCCAGCCAGGATCGGTTACGGTCGGTGTCCGGAACCTTGATCGACTTGCAGCCGTCGAACGCGACGGTACGCAGCCCGCGAAAGCGCACCCCTGGGGTGTGCGGCTGGGCCAACGGCCCGGCGAGCACCTCAAACAGTGCCTTCAGCGGCGCCGGTCCCAGCCGCCGGCGCAGGTCCCGCAAGGCTTTCTCTGACGGGCAGACCATGGC
>JAKEEW010000269.1 GCA_022616375.1 Sporichthyaceae bacterium | reverse complement strand
GCTGGACCCGACGGGAAGGCGACACGTCGCGTACTACGCGAACGGGACCGGCGATCTGCGCTACGCCACCTGTGCCCTCGGCTGCGGTCTCGCCGCGAACTGGCAACGCGCCACGGTGGACCAGACGGGTGACGTGGGCGCCTCCGCCTCGCTGGCGCTCGACCGGGACGGCGCGCCCCACCTGAGCTACTTCGACCGCACCGCCATGCGGCTCAAGTACGCGACCTGCCCCGGTGGCTGCGCAACGGCGGGCAACTGGCGAAGCCTCATCGTGGACCCGGCCGGCGCCAGCCAGGGGTGGACCTCGATCGCGGTGGATGGGTTCGGCCGGGTGCACGTGAGCCACCAGGGCGACCGGCGCCTCAAGTACGCGACCTGCGTCACCAGCTGCACCGAACCGTTCAACTGGCAAGCGGCGGAGACCGAGATCCAATCCGACTCCCGGTCGAGCACCGATCTCGTGGTGGCCGGCGCCGGCCGGGTGGGGATCGCAACCGCTGGCGCAGCAGCCGGGCTGATCTACATCGAGTAACCGAGGGGGAGGTCAGCGATGCGCGCGACGCTTGCGAGCCTGCTGACGAGTGCCGGCCTCCTGGCCGGCTGCGGCGGAGGCGGTGACGGTGGGATCATCGGCCCACCGCCCGGCGCCGAGCCGGTCGCGACCGTCGTCGTGACCCCAGCCGCGGTACGCGTCGAGCCGGACGAAGAGGTAGAGCTCGCCGCGGAGACCCGAGCCGCCGACGGCACCGTGCTCACGGGCCGGACCATCACCTGGGCCTCGAGTGACGAGGAGGTAGCGACGGTCGCTCCCACGAGTGGGGCCGCGACCGTCGTCACCGGACACGCATTCGGGGTGGCGACAATCACTGCCACCAGCGAAGGCCGACAAGCCACGGCCGGGATCTCGGTGGAGCGGCTCGGATTTCAGCTCCTCGTCACACCCTCGGTAGACACGGTCGTGTTGGGTCAGACGGTCCAGTTTCAGGCCGAGGTGCGGGCGCTCGACGGCACGGTGCTGCCCGAGACTTTCACCTGGTCGTCGAAGGATCAGGACCCGAACAGGGTGGTAGCCGAAGTGGATCCGGCGACGGGGGTGGTGACCGGGCTCGCTCCCGGCGAGGCCGTGATCATCGCGGCGCCCGCCTCGCGCGACGGGACCGGGTCGGCCAGGGTGCTCGTCCTGGGGTTCTTTGTGGTGAGCGCGGGACTCGGACACAGCTGCGGGGTCACGATCGCCGGGGCCGCGTACTGCTGGGGCGATAACGACCACGGGCAGCTGGGCGACGGAACGACCACCGACCGCATTCGCCCGGTGCCGGTTGCAGGCCCCCCCGGGGGGCTTGCCTTCACCACGCTGAGAGCCGGGAACCACCACACCTGCGGCGTGACGGCTGGCCCGGTGTACTGCTGGGGCGATAACTCCATCGGCCAGCTCGGTGATGGCACCACGACCGACCGCACCCGGCCGACCCCGATCTCCCCCAACCTTTTCTCCAGCGGCGTGTTCTTCGCCAGCGTCCACGCGGGCCGGTCTCACACCTGCGGGCGCACGTTCGGCGGCGGCGCGTACTGCTGGGGAAGCAACGTCGACGGCCAGCTCGGCAGCGGTACCAGCGCCATCTCCAGCCCGGTGCCGGTCGAGGTGAGCGTGCCGCCCCCGCTGCTGCTCGTCACCCTGAGCGCGGGCTCCTCCCACAACTGCGCGGTAGCCTCCGATGCCCGGGCCTACTGCTGGGGTGACAACGCCTCCGGCGAGCTGGGGGACGGCACGACCGTTGACCGGGCGGTACCGGTGGCGGTTGCGCCCCCGGCCGGGCAGACGACCCCACTCGCGTTCACGACGCTCGGCTTGGGCGCCAACCACAGCTGCGGCCGCACCGCAGCCGGCGTGATCTATTGCTGGGGCGCGAACGCCAGCGGCCAGCTCGGCGACGGGACGACCACCGGCCACCGCATGCCGGCCCAGGTGCTCGCGCTCGTGGCTTTCGAGTCGGTCACGGCGGGGCTCGAGCACACCTGTGGCCTCGGTCCGACCGGGACTGCGCGCTGCTGGGGAGACAACCTGTTCGGCCAGCTGGGCGATGGGAGTGTCTCGGACCGCCTGCTACCCACCGTTGTAGCTGGAGGTCTCTCGTTTGCCCGGCTCAGCGCCGGCAGCGGCCACACCTGCGGCGTCACGCTGGATGGCCGGCCCCACTGCTGGGGGACGAACATCTCCGGCCAGCTCGGAACCGGCACGACGGAGCTGAGTCGCCTCCCGCTGCCGGTGGTGTCACCCTGAGGCTCGGGTGTCCGGATCCGTGGTTCACTCCCGTTCCAAGGTCAGGGGCACACCAGAGGATTCAATGCGCGCAGCGGTTGCGAGCCTCATCGTGGGCGCCAGCTTCCTGTCGGCCTGCAGCGGTGGCGGTGGCGAGGGGATCACCGACCCCCCGCCGGGCCAGACCGCGGTCGCCGAGGTGGTCGTCACCCCCACTCCGGTCACCCTGGTCGTGGATCAGTCGTTCCAGCTCAGGGCCGAGACCAGGGCGGCCGACGGCGACGTACTCACCGGGCGCGCCATTACCTGGACCAGTAGCGACGAGACCGTGGCCGCGATCGACCCCGCCAGCGGCGCCACGACGACGGTCACCGGACTCGCCCCGGGCTCAGCCACAATCACCGCGACATCCGAGGGCGAGCAGGGCACCGCGACGGTCACGGTCATTGGCCAGGGCGAGAACCCGATTGCGGCGATCGTCGTCACCCCGGGGGTGGACACTGCGCTGGTCGGCCGGCAGCTCCAGCTTCGGGCGGAGGCGCGCGCGGCCGATGGCAGCGTGCTCCCGGGCTACACGTTCACTTGGGGGACGAGAGACCCGGACCTGGTCACGGTAGACCCAGCCACCGGCATCGTCACCGGTCTGACCCCGGGCGACGCGGCGATTGACGCATTGCTGGCAGGCCCCAGCGCCGGCTCGGGCAGCGCCACGATCCATGTGATCGCGTTCCGCCAACTGAGCGCCGGAGGCGGCCACACCTGTGGGATTACTACCGCGGGCGCGGCCTATTGCTGGGGTGACAACCTACTAGGTCAGCTCGGCGACGGAACCGCGCTCCAACGGCGCCGGCCG
>JAKEEW010000268.1 GCA_022616375.1 Sporichthyaceae bacterium | reverse complement strand
TGCCGCAGCCGGACTCGCCGACCAGCCCCATCGCCTCGCCGCGCCCGACCTGGAACGACACCCCGTCGACCGCGTGGACGGTCCCCCGCCGGGTTGCGATCTCCACCCGCAGGTCGCGGACCGCCAGCACCGGGGCGGCCAGGTCGGTGCCCCTGCCCACGTCCACGTCCACGCCGCCGGTGCCCATGGTCATTCCGGCCGCAGCAGGTCGGCAAGGCCGTCGCCGAGCAGCGACAGGCCGAGCCCGGTGACGACCACCGCCAGGCCCGGGATGGTGGAGAGCTGCCACTGGGTGGTGATGAAGGTCTGCCCGTCGAAGATCATCGAGCCCCAGTCGGGCGTCGGCGGCGGCACGCCGAGGCCGAGGTAGCCCAGCGTGACGATCGCCAGGATCACCAGCACGACGTCGGACATCGCGAAGACGATCGCCTGGGTGATCACATTGGGCAGCAGGTGGCGCACGATGATCCGCGCGTCCGACAGGCCCGCGACCATGGCCGCCTGGACGTACTCCTGGCGTTTGGCGACCAGGATCTCGCCGCGGACGATGCGCGCGTAGGAGACTCAGCCGACCAGCGTGATCGCGATGGCGATGCTGCGCACCCCCGGGCCGAGCGCGAACACCAGCGCGATGATCAGCACGTAGAACGGGAACGCGACGACCACGTCCACCATCCGCATCACGGCCGTGTCGAGCCAGCCGCCGTAGTAGCCGGCGAGACAGCCGAGGAAGGTCCCCAGGCAGAACGGGAACAGCACCGCCAAAAACCCCACCCGCAGGTCGGTCCGTGCCCCGTGCAGCAGCCGCGTCAGGACGTCCCTGCCGAGCTGGTCGGTGCCGAGCCAGTGGGCGCCGCCTGGCGGCAGCAGCGTCGCGTTGAGGTCCTGGGTGATCGGGTCGTAGCGGCGGAGCGCCGGCGCGAGCACGGCGACGGCGATCATCCCGCCGACGATGGCGCTGCCGGCCAGCAGCGTCGGGATGCGGTACCAGCGGTGGCCTGCCGGGCGCG
>JAKEEW010000267.1 GCA_022616375.1 Sporichthyaceae bacterium | reverse complement strand
GCCAGTCGCCCGGGCCACCACACTCCTCCCAGGCTGCCCCGCTGCCCGCCACGAAGGAACCGGCCATCCATGATGGAGTACGTACCGAGACAGCTCCAGCGGCCCTGCGAGCTCCAGCCCCATTGGCCATTGTCGAAGGTCAAAGTGATGACACCAGCGTTGTCGCGGGACTCCTGCCGCTGCATTCCCGCCGCGACGAGCTCGTCGACTGTCCACTCCAGACGGTAGATGCCGTTGATTATGCTCGGGTCATCGGCGCCGGCCGAGGGCTCGGCACCCAGTGGACTGTCGCCGGTGCATCCTGCCGGGATCGCGAGGTCTCCATCGGCGCGAACGGCGGTCTTGAGCTGCTCGATCCGTGCGATGTACGCCTTGGTCTGCGGGTCCTGGCTCATCCGCTGGTAGATCGGGCCGACCGCCTCACGAAGGGCCGCACGTTGGGCCGCGGACGCCGCCGCGAGGCGTGCACCACCTCTGCAGGCGTCGGCGACCAGCCCGGTGTCGACACTTGCTAGGCGGCTGGACTGCGCTGCCGCGTCCGCTGCGGCGTCCCGCAGCCAGCGCTGGTGCTGGTCGGAGAGCCGGGCAAACCGGCCCGGGCTGGCAAGCAGCACCGTGGTCTCCGGCCATAGCACGACGTTGGCGGTGACGTACGGCGCTATCGAATGCATAAGGTTGAGACTGTAGATATGCATGCTGTTCTCGAACCCGTGGATCTGGCCACCGGATAGCCCGGCATCACGGCCGGTCGGACCGACGTCGGTCGGGGTCGCGCCCAACGCCCGGATCGTGTCAGCCTGGACGTTGGAGCGAAACGTCTGGACTGTGAGCCCCTGCCAGTCGGGCGGGCCTAGCAACGGGCCCCGCACGGCGATCGGCCGGCGCAGACCACCGGCCAGCACGGCCAGCCCCATGACGCCCACCTGGCCCAGCCCGTTGACCATCTGGTCCGGAATCTCGCTGTCGATGATGGCCTGCTGAAGGGCGTAGCCGTCGACCAGCAGCGGTGCGGTCAGCGCCTGGAAGCTGTTCACCCCGAGCGTGTCGAAGACCCGGGTGCCGACCCAGGCGACATCCACGTCACCGCTGACCACCGCCTGCACCACCTGCTGCTCGGCGTCAGCGGCGAGCCCTCCCCACTCATGCGCGACCTCCAACCGGATCATC
>JAKEEW010000266.1 GCA_022616375.1 Sporichthyaceae bacterium | reverse complement strand
GTCGTCGCGGGTCCCGTGGCTGGCCCGGCCGGCGCCGGGACCGCAATCGCCGGCTCGACCGGTGCGGCGCTCCCCTGGACGGGGATCGCTGGCTCGATCTTTACCGGCATAGCGCCCTACGGTAGCGGGCATGGGACCCGAATCTCACCAGGTGTTCAACCAAACACCCCCGCTTGTCGGCTACGACGCGTTCACGGCCGATCACTGCCTGGTCGAGTCGATCACCCGGATGGGTCCGGAGAACGCCGCCCCTGAGCTTGCCGAGCTGGGCCGGCTGGCCGGCTCCGCCGAGGCGCAGCGGTGGGGCGTCGAGGCCAACGCGAACCCGCCGGTGCTGCGCACCCACGACCGGTACGGCCACCGGTTGGACGAGGTCGAGTTCCATCCGTCCTGGCACCGGCTGATGGAGGTCTCGGTTGGGCGCGGGCTGCATGCCTACACCGAGGGCGGCCACCTGGTCCGGGCGGCCGGGTTCTACCTGTGGAGCCAGGTCGAGGCCGGCCACGGCTGCCCGATCTCGATGACCTACGCGGCGGTGCCGGCGCTACGGACCGACCCTCCGATGGCGGCCAGCTGGGAGCCGCTGCTGACCGCGCGCGACTACCGGCCCGGCCTGGATCGCCCGGCGGTGGCCAAGGGCGCGGCACTGGTCGGGATGGGGATGACCGAGAAGCAGGGCGGCTCGGACGTCCGCACGAACACCACCCGGGCCGAGCCGGCCGGCGACGGAAGCTACCTGCTGACCGGGCACAAGTGGTTCTGCTCGGCGCCGATGTGCGACGCGTTCCTGGTGCTGGCGCAGGCCCCGGATGGGCTGAGCTGCTTCCTGCTCCCCCGAGTGCTGCCGGACGGCAACCGCAACGTGTTCCGGATCCAGCGGTTGAAGGACAAGCTGGGCAACCGGTCCAACGCCTCGGCCGAGGTGGAGTTCGACGGCACCTACGCGGTGCCGGTCGGCCCCGAGGGACGCGGCATCCAGACCATCATCGAGATGGTCGCGACCACCCGGCTGGACTGCGTGCTGGGCTCCGCGGCGCTGATGCGGCAGGCCGTGGCACAGGCGATCCACCACTGCCGGCACCGGCACGCGTTCGGTGCCGCGCTGGTGGACCAGCCGCTGATGCGCAACGTGCTCGCCGATCTCGCGCTCGAGTCCGAGGCGGCCACCGCACTGGCGATGCGGCTGGCCGCCGCGGTGGACCACGGCGAGCACGACCTGCTCCGGCTGGCCGTGGCGGTGGCCAAGTACTGGGTGTGCAAGCGCACCCCGGGCCAGGTCGGCGAGGCACTGGAGTGTCTGGGCGGCAACGGGTACGTCGAGGAGTCCGGGATGCCACGGCTCTACCGAGAGGCGCCACTGAACTCGATCTGGGAGGGCGCCGGCAACGTGAACGCGCTCGACGTGGTGCGGGCGCTGCGCCGGCAGCCGGCCGCGCTGGACGCGTACCTGGGCGAGGTCGGCGCGGCATCGGGTGCGGATCGCTACCTCGATCACGCGGTCAAGGACCTGCTGCAGTCGCTGGCCGACCTGGACGCGGTCGAGGCCGGCGCGCGCCGGCTGGTCGAGCGGATTACGATGGTGCTGCAGGCGTCGCTGCTGGTGCGGTTCGCGCCCCCAGAGGTGGCCGACGCGTTCTGCGCTTCGCGGCTCGGCCAGGACTGGGGTTACGCCTACGGCACGCTCCCCCGCCGGCTGGACCACCTGGCGCTGATGGATCGCGCATTCCCTGCCGATGCGGTGCCGGGTTAGATTCGAGCCGTGATCTGCGTCGCTTGCCGAGATTGTCGGCACGGCGAGTGCCGGGGTGGGACCTGGTGCGACTGCCAGCATCTGCCGCCGCAGCGCCCGACCGAGCCGGTCAGCAACACCCCGGATCCGTAACGCCCACCCCGCCGCGGCACCACCCGATCCACCACCCGATCCAAGATCGCCGTTTTCATGATCTCTGTAAAGGCCGACCTGCGGAAACGCGCGCAAGAGATCATGAAAACGGCGATCTTGGGAGTGGCGCGCCCTACTCGCCCCTACTCGACCTGATCGGGGAGGTCGTGCAGCCTGCGGATCGGGGACGGCACCGACCAGACCAGCCCGGCCATCGCGCCGACCGTCGCGATCCACAGCGTCGGCTGCAACCCGATGGTGGCACCCAGCGCTCCACCGGCGAGTGATCCCAGCGGCCGGATCCCGTAGTTGACCAGCATGTGCGCGCCGGCGACCCGGGCCCGCAACCGGTCAGGAACCAACGAGGCGCTGATCGACATCCCGCTGATGTCCAGCAGCATCACGCCGAACCCGGAGGCGAACTCGGCCAGGAACAGCATCGCGACGATCTGCGGCTGCGGACCACCCGCCAGCGGCACCAGCATCAGCGGGGCGGTGAACAGCAGGCAACCGACGATGTATGTCGGCCCGATCCCGAGCCCGCGACCGACTCGGCCGGTCAACATCGAGCCGAGCACGCCGCCGATCGAGGCGGCGCCGAGGATCGCGCCGAGCAGACCTGGCGTGACGTCTAGCTCCCGGCTGGCGTAGAGCACGAACAGCGCCCAGAACATGTAGTTGAAGAAGTTGATGGTCGCGCTGGACAGCAGCATGCTCCGGATCACCGGCGTACCGGCGATGAACCGGGCACCAGCGGCGAGATGGCCTCGCTCGGACGTCTCGACCGGCGGCTCGGTTGCCCGGATCTTGCCCAGGAACAGCGCGGAAAAACAGGAAGGATGCCGCGTCTACCAGCATCGTGATCGGCGCGGTCAGGATCTGCACCAGCACCCCGCCGACGCTCGGACCGGCGACGAAGGACAGCGAGCGGGTTCCTTGCAGGATCGAGTTGCCCTCGACGTACTGCGACCGGGACCCCACCGAGATGAACAACGTGCTGTAGGAGACCTGGAACAGCACGCTCAGCGTGCCGACCCCGAACGCCACCACATACAGCAGCGTGAGCGAGAGCAGGTCGAGCAGGTATGCGGCTGGAATGCTTAACAGCAGCAGGGCACGGCCGAAATCTGCGGCGACCATGATCTGCCGGCGCCGGCCGACCCGGTCGACCAGCGCGCCGGCATGCAACGCGAACAGCAGGTTCGGGATCAGGCCGGCGGCCGCCAGGTAGCCCATCTGCGCCGGGCTCGCGTCCAGCGCGAGCACGCCGACCAGCGGGAGGGCGATGAAGCTGACCTGGTCGCCGAGCATCGAGCTGGCCTGCCCGGCCCAGAGCCGGCGGAAGTTCTGGTTGTCCCTGATCAGACCCGGGATGAGCGTCCGGCGGCCACGACCGGTCTCGGGTGTGGACTGGGGCGCGGTCGTGGTCATGACTCCTCCTTGCGCCGCGGTCCCAGATAGGGGTAGGCGAGATTCAGAAGCGTGACTGGTCGGGACCCGGCCGGGCGAAGATCCGGGTCGAACCGACGCTGGTCATACGGCTCGAGCAGCGCTTCGATCCTGGCATTGAGCTCCTTGAGCTCTTCGGGGGTGACGTAGACCCCGTAGTCGCCGAACGGCATGGCCTCTTGCCATTGGATCGGCTCGGTCGGCTTCGTCTGGATCCAGCGCATCAGGTCCTCGAAGTAGCGCTCGGCGAGCACAGACTCGAGCAACCCGGTCGCGGCGGCCATCTCCGGGGTCTCGGCGGTCCCGGCGAACCACATCCCGCCCGAGGTCGCCTGCCAGGGCCGTTCTCGTCCCCGGCCCCCGCCGGCCTCCTCGACCAGCCCGTACTTGGCCAGCTGACGCAGGTGGAACGAGCACAGCGCGTCACTTTCGCCCAGCAGCTCGCCGGCTTGGGTGGCGGTCAGCGGACCCTCCCGCCGCAGCAGCGCTACCAATGTGAGCCGAAGTGGGTGGGCGACTGCCCGCAATGTACGTGGATCGGTAAGTTTGACGGTTTTAAGCCGCGGCCTCGTGGTCGTCATGCAACCAAGCATAGCTTTGGAAAGCTAGCTTTGGAAGTACTTCTTTGGAAAGCTGTGTTTGGATGCAGAAGGCTCGCGTGCGTACGCATCCGGCCGAACCGATCCGGCACGGCACGGCCGACCGGATAAGGTGCCGGGATGTCGAGCAGCGCCGATCTTCTGGTTCTCGGAGCCGGACCGGCCGGGCTGGCAGCGGCCTGGCGAGCGGCTAGGCGGGGCTACTCGGTGACCGTGCTCGATCGCGCCGAGGTGGTCGGCGGGATGGCCGGCAGCTTCGAGGTCGACGGGGTACGGGTGGACCACGGCAGCCACCGGCTGCACCCGGCCACCCCACCGCATCTGATCCACGAGCTGCGCACCCTGCTCGGCGACGACCTGCAGCTGCGCCGGCGGAACGGGCGGTTGCACCTGCGCGAGCAGTGGATCGGGTTCCCGTTGCGCCCGGCCGAACTGGCCCGGGCACTGCCGGTGTCGATGCTGGCCAGGATCGGCGCGCAGGCCGCGATGGCACCGCTGCGTCGCGGGACCGCCGATTCCTACGCGACCGTGCTGCGCCGCAGCCTTGGGCCCACCCTGTACGACGCGCTCTACGGCCCCTACGCGGTCAAGCTGTGGGGGCTGTCCGGCGACCGGATCGACGCCGAGCAGGCCAGGCGCCGGGTGACCGCGGACACCGCGTGGAAGATCGCCGGTCGGATGCTGCGCCGCCGGCCGGACGGGCAGGGCCGGCTGTTCTACTACCCGCGCCGCGGATTCGGCCAGATCGTCGACGCGCTGGCCGAGGCGGCCGTCAAGGCCGGTGCGCAGCTGCGGCTTGGCACCGAGGTGGAGCGGATCCATACCTCGCCGAACGGCGGGGTCACGGTCGGCACCTCGACCGGCGCCGAGCTGGTCGCCGGGCACACGTTCTCCACCCTGCCGCTGCCGCTGCTGGCCAGGATGACCAGGCCGCAGCCGACGCTGGCCACGGTCGAGGCGACCACCCGGCTCCGGTTCCGGGCCATGGTGCTGGTGTACGCCACCCACGAGGGCGGGCGGTGGTCCGGCTACGACGCGCACTATCTGCCCGGACCGCAGACCCCGATCACCCGGATCTCCGAGCCGGCCAACTACCGCGACTCCACCGACGATCCGGCCGATCGCAGCGTGATCTGTGCCGAGATCCCGTGCGAGGCAACCGAAACCGACCCGGTCTGGCGAGCGTCCGACGCCGAGCTCGGCGAGCTGCTGCGGGAGGCCACCGCCCGGCTGCGGCTGCCGACTCTGCGGCTGACCGGCGTGCGGACCAAGCGGATCAGCCACGTCTACCCGGTGTACGAGCTGGGCTACCAGGACAGCCTGCGCGGCGTCGACGCCTGGGCCGATGAGCTCCCCCGGATCACCACGTTCGGCCGGCTCGGCCTGTTCGTGCACGACAACACCCACCACGCGCTGGCGATGGCCTACGACGCGGTGGACGCACTCGGCAGGGACGGGTTCGACACGCTGGCCTGGGCGGCCGCCAGGGAACGGTTCGCCGCCCACGTGGTGGAGGACTGAACCTCCGGCACCGGCGCTGACCGGCGGCTGGAGTCGGCCGCGTTCAGCTCGCGATGCACCGCCGGCAGCACCCGGCGCAGGTAGGGCAGCAACCGCACGAACGAGCTACCGGTGCTCCGGAACGCGTACCTGATCGGCGCTTCCGCGTAGGCGTAGCCCTTACCGAGCAGGTCGAGCGTAAGCACCTGGGCGTAGTTGTAGTTGTGGATCACCTCGGCGGCCGCGGCGGCACCCGGGGCGAACGCCCGGTAGCCGCTCTGCCCGTCGGTCAGATCGGGTCTCCTGGACACCCAGCGCAGCCAGCCGGTCAGCACCCGGTTGCCGAGCCGGCGATGCGGCCGCATCCGGTCGATCCGGCCGGCGAACCTGGAGCCCACGACGTAGTCCGCGGAACCGGCCAGAATCGGCGCGGCCAGCGCCTCGATGTCCTCGGGGAAGTACTCGCTGTCCGCGTCCAGGTACACCACGGCGGCCGGCCGCAACCGGACCGCCTCGGCCAGCCCCCGGCGCACCGCGGCGCCCAGACCGAGATTGGCCGGCTGGGCCAGCACCAACGCGCCGGCCTCGGCGGCCCGCGCCGCGGAGGTGTCGGTTGACCCGTCGTCGATCACCACCGTGACCAGCGGACGCCCACCCACCTGCGCCGGCAGCCGGCGGACCACCTCGCCGACCGTGGCCGCCTCGTTGAACACCGGCAGGAACACGACCACCGGTGCGTCCGCCGCGACCGGGACCGCCGGTGGCCGGCCGGGTAACACTCGCGGCAACCGGAACCGGCCCCAGTAGCCGGGCGCCGGGGCGAACAGCGCGGCGCCGCCGGCCACAAGCGCGTACCCGGTCTTGACCGCGTGCGTGCTCAGCGCGATCGCGAACCCGGCACCGGCCGGCACTCCGATCGCTACCAGCGCGGCGGTCGCCGCCGCCTCGTAGCTCCCGAACCCGCCCGGGGTCAGCGCGACCGTCTGGACCGCGATCGTGACCGCGGTCACCGCCACCGCGTGCTGCACCGACAGCGGGTGCCCGGCGGCCTGCGCGATCTGCCAGAGCACCGCGGCCTCCAGCACCCAGGCGGCCAGCACGGCCAGTCCCACCGGGGCACCGGCCGGGCGCAGCTCGGCGCCACCGTGACGGAGCCGGCCCAACCAGACCAGCCCGGCGACCGCCAGCGCTGCGGGCAGCGCGAGCGCGGCCCACCGCCACGGCCCGGCCAGGTCGGCCAGCAGGCTCGGCGCGGCGACTAAGGCCAGCAGCACGACCGCGGCCAGGTCGGCCGAGCGCAGCGTCACCGCGGAGGCGACCACCGGCCGCGCCGGCAGCGGCGTGCGGCGCAGCACGCTGGTCACCCGCAGCGGCTCGCCGAGCCGGAACGGCAGCACGTGGTTGCCGAGCAAGCTGACGTGCAACGCCGCCCACGACTGCCCCACCGGCAGGCCCGGCAGCACCCGGCACCACGACCAGGACCGCAGCCCAAACGCGGCGGCATACGCGGCGACCGCGAGAACCAGCCCGATCGGATCGGCCAGCACCGCGCCGGCGACCGCGCCGAGCGCCGCGCCGTCGACGATCCGGACCAGGTATCCGACCGCGACGGCAAGGACGGCAAGCCCCACGACCCGGCGGAGCGACCGGTGCCTCGCCAGCCGGCGTAGCGACCTCATCCCACCCCTTTCTACATCAACTTAGGTTAGGTTAACCTTAGCGGCCGTCGGACAGATCACGTGGTGCGGGACGGGAGGAACGTGACCGCTGTTGTCACCGGCGCCGCCGGCTTCGTCGGCCGCGTCCTGGTCGAGCGGCTGCTCGCCGATGGCCAGCGGGTGGTCGGGATCGACCGTGGCATCCAGCGTCCGCTTGCCGGGCTGACCACCATCCGCGCCGACCTGGTCGACCAGGGCGCCCGGGTGCGGGCCGCGCTCGCCGACGCCGACGTCGTGTTCCACCTGGCCGGCTGCCCCGGCGTGCGCGATCCGCGACCGAACATCGACGAGTTACGGCACCGGGACAACGTGCTGGCCACCGCGGCAGTGCTGGCCGCGGTACCGGCCCGGTCCCCGCTGCTGGTCACGTCGTCGTCCTCGGTCTACGGCGGCGCCTCGGGCGGGCGGGCCAGCCGGGAGACCGACCCGGTGCAGCCACGCGGCGGGTATGCCCGTAGCAAGGTGGCGGTCGAGCAGCTGTGCCGGCGCCGGCTGGCCGCCGGTGGCCGGATCACCGTGGTGCGGCCGTTCACAGTTGCCGGCGAGGGCCAGCGGCCGGACATGGCGCTGGCCAGGTGGATCGCCGCGGCCCAGGCCGGCCGGCCGTTGCGGATCGTCGGCGCGGCGGCCCGCACCAGGGACATCACCGACGTGCAGCAGGTTGCGGCGGCGCTGATCGCGTTGGCCGGCAGCGGCGCGGACGGTCCGGTCAACCTGGGCACCGGGGTCGGCCACAGCCTGGCCCGGATGGTGCTCGCCGTGGCCAGGGCGCTCGACCTGGACGTCCGCACCGAGCTGGTGCCGGCCGGGCGGGCCGAGGTAGCCGACACGCTCGCCGACCCGGCCCGGCTGCGCCGGCTGATCGGCTGGGTGCCGGTGACCGATCTAGACCGGGTGGTTGCCCGGCAGCTCGCGGCGTCGATCGCCCCAGCCGCCGAGCTGCCGGTGTTGGTGTACGCATGACCGCTGGTCGGCTCAGCCTGCGGCGCGCGCTCGTGCTGGTCTTCCTGGTCGGCACGGTGGCGGCGGCGGCCGGCATCGGAGTGCGCGCCACGTTCGGCGCACATGTCGCGGTGGACGAGGTGCAGTACCTGCTCAGTGCGCTGTCGCTGGCCGAGGACGGCAACCTCGACATCGCCGACGAGTGGGCGGACCAGCGCTGGGCCGCGTTCGCGGACGTCGAACCACCGGTGCAGACCGAGGTGCTGGCGGACGGCCGGGAGATCAGCCCGCACGACCCGCTGCTGCCGGTCGTGCTCGCGCTGCCGATGGGCCTGTTCGGCTGGGTCGGCGCCAAGCTGGCACTGGCCGGGCTCGCCGGTCTGCTGGCCGCAAGCACGCTGTGGGTTGCGGTGCGCCGGTTCGCGATCCCGCTCCCGCTGGCCGCTGCCGGGGTCGGGCTGGCCAGCGCCTCGGCGCCGCTGGCGGTCTACGGCCAGCAGGTGTATCCCGAGCTCCCCGCGGCGCTCGCGGTCGTCCTCGCGGTGGCCGCACTGCTCGCCGCGCGGCCCACACCGGGCTCGATGCTGCTGCTGGGCGCCGCGGTGACCGCGCTGCCTTGGCTGTCGGTGAAGTACGTTCCGGTGGCTGCGGTGCTCGCGCTGCTGGCCGGCTATCGCTGGTGGCGCGACGGGTTCCGGCATTCGGTCGCGCAGCTCGCCGGCGGCCTGGTCGGGATGGGTGCGCTCTACCTGCTTGCGCACCGCTTCGTCTGGGGCGGCTGGACGGTCTATGCCAGCGGAGACCACTTCCAGGAGTCCGGTGAGTTCGGCGTGGTCGGCTTCCACCCCGACTACGTCGGCCGGGCGCTGCGGCTGGTCGGCCTGCTCGTCGACCGCGGCTACGGGCTGGTGCCCTGGCAGCCGGGCTGGCTGCTGCTGGTGCCGGCGCTGGCCGCCGCGGCTGGACTGTGGTGGCGGGCCAGGCGCCTCGGCGGCGACGACGTTGCCAGCGGTCCGGGCCACACCGCCGTGCTCGGCTGGCCGCTGCTGGCCGGCTGGCTGGTCGCCACGTTCGTCGCGGTCACCATGACCGGCTTCTGGTGGCCGGGCCGCCAGGTCGTGGTCGTATTGCCGCTCGCCTTGCTGCTGATCCTGCGCTGGCTGGCCGGAGCCGGGCCGATGCTGCACCGGATCGCGGGCACGCTCGCAGCGATCGGCGTGCTCAGCTACGGACTCCTGCTGGTCGACGGCTACCAGCGCGAGATCACCTGGGTGAGCGGCTTCGAGCAGGTCGACAACCCCGGCTACGCATTCGTACGGCTGCTGCTGCCCGACTACCGGGGCCAGTTCTGGGTGCTGCACCTGGTCTGGCTCGCGATCCTGCTCGGGCTCACGGTCGCGGTCATCGCAACGCACCACGTCCGCAACGAACCCACTCGGAAAGGAAGCACCTGATGTCTGGTCGACCCACGCGGTTCGCCGCGGCCGCCCTGGCCGCGCTCACGCTGACGCTCACCGGCTGCAGCGACGACGGCAGCGGCGGCTCGGGTTCCGGTTCCGGATCTGGCTCGGGCTCCGGGTCCGGCTCCGGCTCGGAAGCCACCGGCACACCCACCGGCTGACCCGGTCGGATGTGCCGGCCGGCCGGTGCCGTCGGGCGCCGGCCGGCGGACGGCCGCGAGGCTTCAACCTGGACCGCTGCTAGGCTCGCGAACGGCCGCGATCAGGCGGACGGCCGTACTGACCTGGGAGGATCCGTGTCCGAGAACCCGACTGCCGGCACCAGGTCCGGAGCCGCCGGAACCGACCCGAACTCGCTGCTGGTCGACCTGGCCACCGCCGATCCGCAGATCGCCGAGCTGGTCGCCGCCGAGGTCCGCCGGCAGGCCGAGAAGATCCGGCTGATCCCGAGCGAGAACTACGTGTCAAGGGCGGTGCTCGAGGCCACCGGCACGGTACTGACCAACAAGTACTCCGAGGGCTACCCGGGCAAGCGCTACTACGAGGGCCAGCAGCTCATCGACCAGGTCGAGCAGGTCGCGGTGGACCGGGCCAAGGCGCTGTTCGGGGTGGAGCACGCCAACGTCCAGCCCTACTCGGGTTCCCCCGCCAACCTCGCCATCTACCTGGCGTTCCTCTCCCCCGGCGACACCGTGATGGGAATGGCCCTGCCGATGGGCGGCCACCTCACCCACGGCTGGAACGTCTCGGCCACCGGCAAGTGGTTCCGGGCCGTTCAGTACGGGGTTCGGCCGGAGACCGGGCGGGTCGACTTCGACGAGGTCCGCGCGCTCGCGCTGGCCGAGCGGCCGAAGCTGATCTTCTGCGGCGGCACCGCGATCCCGCGCACGATCGACTTCGCCGCCTACGCGTCGATCGCCGACGAGGTCGGCGCGATCCTGGCGGCCGACATCGCGCACATCGCCGGGCTGGTCGCCGGCGGCGCGCACCCGTCCCCGGCACCGCACGCGGATGTGATCTCTACCACAACACACAAGACGCTGCGCGGTCCACGCGGCGCGATGCTGATGTCCAGGGCCGAGCACGCCAAGGCGCTGGACCGTGCGGTGTTCCCGGGCCTACAGGGCGGCCCGCACAACCACACCACCGCGGCGATCGCGGTGGCCCTGCAGGAGGCGTCGACCGCACAGTTCAGCGACTACGCGCACCAGATCGTCGCGAACGCGGCCGCACTGGCCGCGGCCCTCACTGAGCGCGGGTTCGACCTGGTGTCCGGCGGCACCGACAACCACCTGATCCTGGTCGACCTGACCAACAAGGACATCGCGGGAAAGCCGGCCGCACAGGCGCTTGACCGGGCCGGCATCGAGCTGAACTACAACACCGTCCCCTTCGACCCGCGCAAGCCGTTCGACCCGTCCGGGATCCGGCTGGGCACTCCCGCCGTAACCACGCGCGGCATGGGTGTCGTGGACATGCCCCGGATCGCCGGCTGGATGGACGAGGCGATCGAGGCCGCCAAGAAGGGCGACGAGGACCAGTTGGACGCGATCGCCGCCGAGGTCCGCTCGTTCAGCCTCGGCTTCCCGATGCCCGGCTGGTCGCAGCTCTGAGTGGAGCCGGCGCCCGGTCTACGTCCCGGATCGGTTAGGCGCGCAGGTTAGGGTCCGGCCACGGACCGGCGTCGATCCGCCCGATCTGGGAAACTGTCCGGCATGTCGGTAGTAGCCGGAACTCGATTAGCTGAGCGCTACGTCCTACTTGATCGCATTGGCGGCGGTGGGATGGGCTCGGTCTGGCGGGCCAACGACGAGGTGCTCGACCGCCCGGTCGCGATCAAGGTGCTGGCCGCCCAGCTCAGCGACGACCCCGAGTTCCGCCAGCGGTTCCGGCGGGAGGCGCGGGCCGCGGCCCGGCTCGACCACCCGTCGATCACCCAGGTCTACGACTACGGCGAGATCGAGCAACCGGGCGGCGTGCTGCAGTTCCTGGTGATGGAGCTGTTGCCGGGTCGCACCCTGGCCGACCGGTTGGAGCGCGGTTCGCTGTCAGTAGCCGACGCGGCCGGCATCGGCGCGCAGGTGGCCGACGCGCTGGACAGCGCGCACCGTAGCGGCGTCGTGCACCGCGACATCACCCCGGGCAACATCATGCTGACCCCGGCCGGGGTGAAGGTGCTCGACTTCGGCATCTCCACGGTGGTCGGTGACTCGTCGATGACCGCCGCCGGGCAGACCCTGGGCACGCCGGCGTATCTCGCGCCGGAGCGGGTGCAGGGCCTTCCGGCGACTTCGGCGGTCGACGTGTATGCGCTGGCCGCCGTGCTGTTCTACGCGGTCACCGGGCGCACGCCCTACCAGGGCAGCTGGACCGAGCAGGCGCACGCACACCTGCACCAGCCGGCGCCCGATCCCGGCGAGATCCCCGGACCGCTCGGTCACGTGCTGCACGCCTGCCTGGCCAAGCAGCCGACAGATCGGCCCACCGCCGCCCAGCTGGCCGGCGGGTTACGCGGAGTCGCCGGTGCCGCCCAGGCCGGGCCGCCGATCCCGGTGGTCCCGGCACCGATCCCACGGGTCGTCCACCACCAGGGTGGCTCCACCCAGGTGCTGCCGGCCGCGGATCGTCGCCCTGCCTCACCGTCCAGGGCGGGCACGGTCGCGTTGATCGCATTCGTGATCTTCCTAGTGGGCGCGGTCGCGACGCTGGCCAGCTACCTGCTGCTGTCCGACGACCCCGAAGGCGGCCAGACGAGCTCGCCACCGACCGCCACCGCTACCCCGGAGCCGAGTCCGACCCCGTCGGAGCCCGAGCCGGACCCGGACTTCGGGGACCTGTCCGCCGACGAAGCGTTCGGCCGGATCACCGACCTGATCACCGACGCGACCGTGAGCGGCGACATCACCCCACGGGTGGCCGTGGACGTCGGCCGGACCATGGGCCGGGTCGTGCAACGGGTTGCCGAGCAGGAATATCGCGAAGCTGACCACCAGCTCGAGGACTTGGTGAGGCGGGTAGAGGACCGGTTCGAAGCCGGCGATGTCGACGCCGAGGTCTACTTCGAGCTGACCGGCTTGCTCAACCGGTTGCTGACTCTCGTTCCCGACGAGAATCCCGACCGCGACGGCGGTAACGACTAGCTGCGCCACGGTGAGAGGACTAATGATCGCGGTACTTGACCCGAACCGCGTGATCCACCACGCTGCGTGATCGTGAGCATCGAGCAGCAGCCGGCTGCCCGCGACGCCACCCTGGTCCGGGTGACCACGGTGTACGCCACCGGGTGGATGGTCGCAGACGACGCCAGAACCGAGCCGGTCAGCCATTCGCTGTCGCTGGGCGCGCTGGCCACCCACTACGAGACCGCCGGCGAGTCGCTGCCGCAAGTGCTCGGACAGGCCGAACACAGTCCGTCGACCGTGCGGTTCGCGCGGTTCGTGCCCGACCTGCAGCCGTTACGGATTGGCACGACGCTGTACGTGCTGCCGTCCGGCCGGCTGACCGCGTCGCTGACCGTCGAGGTGTCCTGCACTCCCGATCAGCTGGTGCTGTTACTCGAAGACACCGCGAACTCGCACGTCGACATCGGTGGCGGCGAGCTCGGTCGGGTGCTGGGTGGGCGAGCCGGGGTGAGCCGCCCTGAGGACCAGATCCTCGGACCTGAGCAACACCAGCTCGTGTCGATCCCGGACCGGGGCCTCGGCCCGTTACCGGAGGGACTGATCCGGCAGCTGCTGTACCGCACCGACCGGCCGCAACGCCCCGAGTTCGCCAACGTGCACCGGCCGGTCGAGCTCAACCGCGACCCGCGGGCCAACACCGCGCTCAGCCCGTACGTGACGATCAGCCAGGGCGAGC
>JAKEEW010000265.1 GCA_022616375.1 Sporichthyaceae bacterium | reverse complement strand
TCACGGCGCCGGCATGGTCGCCCGGACCACAAGCTCACCGACTGTGCCAACCACGGTGGCTACGGCGTGCGGCTGGTGGTGGGACCAGCTGATCTCGAACCGTCCGGCGATCCGGTCCGGACCGGTGATCGTCACCTCGGCCGACACTGCCCCATCCACCGGATCCCAGGTGGCGGTGCCGTCCATCCGGGCGTCGCTGACGAACCTGGTCTGCCGGAACCGGAACCGCACTACCTCGGAGTCGGTGATCTCTACCCGGCCGCCGCGCAGCCCGACCTCCTCGTCCAGGACGTACCAGTACTGCTCGATCGCATCCCCGACGGTCGCCGCGGCCACCGCTGCCAGCTGCAGCGCGGTCCGATCCGTGGTCCCGCCTGCAGCCGCGGTGGACGGCTCCGCGTCGGCCAGGCGGGGCGGGAAGCTCGCGACCGCGCGGATCTCCGGAAGCCGGCTCGCGCAGGAGGTGTCCATGGTCGGCAACCCGGCCGGCTGCCGGACGAACTCGCGGACCAGCCGGCCGGCACAGTCGTGGATATCCCACAACGCGGTGCCATGCACCGCGTTGTGCACCCGCACCCAACGGGCGCTCCGGCCGAGTTGGGCAGCGACCCGGCGCCCGTCAACCGCCGGGGTGATCGTGTCCAGGTCGCCGGACAGCACCAGGGTCGGCACCCCGGCGGCCGCCAGCGATTGCCGGTCCGGCAGCGGCAGGTCGTCGTTGTCCGGCGCCGGCCAGTGCAGGCAGTCCACGTACGACTCACCGGAGTAGCTGAACCACTCGTCGACGGTGAACGGAGCGAACGTGCGCTCGGCCCGCGCCGCGATGGCGTCGTCGAGCTGGCGCTCCCTGGTGCCCCGACCGGCCCGCGGATCGAACAGCTGCGGGTAGTCGCTACAGACCACCGCCGAGTAGAGGGAGGTCGAGAAGTGCGAGATGTCCTCGTCGCCGCCGAACCCGGCGGCCACGCTGGCCAGGCGTAACAGCGGGACCGCGTCGTCGTGCTCCAGCAGCGCCCGGGCCGCAGCATCGAGCTCGCGGTACACGATCGGGTCGCCGCCGGCCGCGTTCACCAGTGTGACCAGCGCACCGATATCCACGGTGACCGGGACATCGCCGTCCGGGACAGGCACGTCGCCGTCGACCGGGTCGGACCGCAGCCGCTGCGCCAGCCGGCCGATCCTCGTCCACGAGCTGCCAGGAGCCGCCGCGGCGCATGCGGCGGAGCGCGTGCACACCTGGTCGAACGCGGTCCTCGACGTGGTCACCGCAGTCACGCGCCAGGGGTCGAGATCCACGATCTGGTAGCTGGAGTCCAGGGTTAGGCTGCGCACCCGGTGCGGATACCGGGCCGCGAACGTGCTGGCGAAGTAGCTGCCGTAGGAGACGCCGTACAGGTCGATCTGGCCCAGCTCCAGCCGGTCCAGCACCCGGTCGAGATCCCGGGCCGCGTTCGCGGTGGTGAACAGCTCGCTACCGGGTAGGAACCGCTCGCCGTTCCGGCGCCAGGTCCGATCCAGCTCCCGGCCGCAGTCCCCCACCGCGGCGACGTAGTCCTCGTCGTCGCTGGTGAAGAAGCGCTCCAGCCGGTCGCAGTGCAGCGCGCCCGACGTGCCGGTGCCGCGTAGGTCGACGAGCAGCAGGTTCCAGCCCTCGAGTTGGTAGAACAGGTCGAGAAAGCCGTCGCGATCCTTGGTGCTCGATCCGCCCGGGCCGCCGGCCACCGCGACCACGGTCCCGACCGCGTCACCGGGCGCTGCGTACCACTCGAGGCCGATCCCCAGCGTGCCGGCGCCGCTGCGGTAGTCCAGCGGCACCGGGACCGTGCCGCACCGCGCCCCGGCGTCGTCGGCGTCGTCATCCGGGCACTCGTACAACCCAACCGTGCCGAGGACTGCGTCGCCGGACAGGCCATCTGGGCCGGACGGCCCGGTCAGGCCCGACAGGCCGGCACCGACTGGCAACCCGACGCTGAGCCCGGTGCCGGCCAGGCCGAACGCCAGCACGGCCGCGGCGGCCGTGGCCAGTGGTAATCGCACCGGGCGAATGCTGGAGCACTCGGACAGGTCCCGTCAACGCCGATAGTCACGACAAACCCGGCGCACCGACCAATACCTCGGTGATTGGCAGCGACGGGTCGGTCGGCAGGTCGAGCGCGGACGCCGGCCGGTCGCGGGCGATCAGCTCGGCGCCGAGCGCCGCCACCATCGCACCGTTGTCGGTGCACAGCTTCGGCCGTGGCACCCGCAGCCGGATTCCGGCTGCCGCACATCGCTGTTCGGCGACCGCGCGCAGCCGCGAGTTCGCCGCTACGCCGCCGCCGATCACCAGGTCGAGCACGCCGTGGTCGCGGCAGGCAGCCACCGCCTTGCGGGTCAGCACGTCCACCACGGCCTCCTGGAACGCGGCCGCGACGGTGGCCACCGGAACCGTTTCGCCGGCCTGCTCGCGAGCCTCCACCCAGCGGGCCACCGCGGTCTTGAGCCCGGAGAACGAGAAGTCGTAGACCGCATCGCGCGGTCCGGTCAGCCCGCGCGGGAAGTCGATCGCCGCCGGGTCGCCGTCCCTGGCTACCCGGTCGATGTGCGGTCCACCGGGAAACGGCAACCCGAGCACCCTGGCTACCTTGTCGAACGCCTCGCCGGCCGCGTCGTCGATGGTGGCGCCAAGTGGTTGGACGTCGGCGGTGACATCCGGCACCAGCAGCAGCGAGGAATGCCCGCCGGACACCAGCAGGGCCAGGCACGGCTGCGGCAGCGGACCGTGTTCGAGCTGGTCGACCGCGACGTGCGCGGCCAGGTGGTTCACCCCGTAGAGCGGCTTGTCCAGCGCCATCGCGTAGGCCTTGGCCGCCGCTACCCCGACCAGCAGCGCCCCGGCCAGGCCGGGACCAGCGGTGACCGCGATCCCGTCGACATCGGCGAGCCGGACGCCGGCCTCGGACAGCGCCCGATCCACGGTCGGCAGCATCGCCTCCAAGTGCGCGCGACTGGCCACCTCGGGCACCACCCCGCCGAAGCGGGCGTGCTCGGCCACGCTGGAGGCCACCGCGTCGGCCAGCAGCGTGGTGCCGCGGACCAGCCCTACCCCGGTCTCGTCGCAGGACGTCTCGATGCCCAGCACCAGCGGTTCCATGGCCGGACCCTAGCGAGCCGCACGGGTCAGGGTGAGTCGCATGGTCAGTGCGTCGACACCTGGCCCGTAGTAGTCCCGGCGCCGGCCGAGCGTGGTGAAGCCGAACCGCTCGTAGAGGCCGAGCGCCGGCCGGTTGTCCGCGCGCACCTCGAGGAAGATCTGGCGGCAGTCGCGCCTGGCGGCTTCGGCCAGCAGCTGGTCGAGCAGCGCGTGCCCGAGCCCGCTGCCGTGCAGGTCCGGGTGCACTCCGACGGTCTGGATGGTGCCCTCGTCCCGCACCGCCATCAAACCGGCATAGCCGACCATCCGACCGGTCTCGTCCTCGGCGACCCGGTAGTACCGGGTGTCCGGCACCCAGGCGAGCTCACCCCAGAACATCTCGACCGACCAGGGATCGTGCTGGAACAGCTGCCGTTCCAGCGCCGCCGCGGCCGGGATGTCCCACCACCGCATCCGCCGGAACCTGACCTCCGGGCGGCTGCGCCGGAACGCCGCGGCCCGCTCGGCCGGGTCGGCGATCCCGGTCCGGTCGATCGGCCCGGTGGCGCCGGTCATCGCGGGCTGACCCGCTTCGGTGGACCTGGGGCGACCGCGTCCGGCCGGCGCAGGTACAGCGGCAGCGGCGGCAGGGTCGGCCGGCCGGCTGTGACCCAGCTAGCCAGCGCGGCCGCGACCGGTAGCTGCGGTTCGCACGAATCGGGGAACGCGTCCGGGTAGAGCGCGGCACCCGCTCCGACCACCGGCAGGCTGGCCAGCGCCTTACCGGCGTCGTCGGGCCGGGACACCTGCGGCCCGTCAAGCCGGTCCGGGCCGGCATAGCGAGCCCAGTAGACCTCCTTGCGGCGCGCGTCGGTGGCCACTCCATACTCGCCGGTGCGCCCGGCCAGCTCGGCCAACCCGTCCAGCGTGCATACCCCGAAGACCGGGATGTCCAGGGTCGCCCCGAGCACCCGGGCGGTGACCAGCCCGACCCGCAATCCGGTGAACGGCCCCGGGCCAACTCCGACCGCGATGCCGGCCAGCTGCTGGCGGGTGATCCCGGCGGTGTCGAGCACGGTGCGGATCCCGGGCGCGAGCAGCTCACCGTGTCGGCGGGCATCCACCACCGTGTGCTCGGCCAAGGTCAGGTCGCCGTCGCACACCGCGACCGTGACCGCCGGGGTGGCGGTGTCGAATGCCAGCAGCAGCATGCCGCCAGGCTAGCCGCGCGAGCCGCCCGGCAACGGTTCCTCAGCCCACCGCCCGCCCACCGGCCGGATCCGGACGGTCCGGACCTCGGAGGTCACCTGCGCACCGTGGGCTCGCCAGATCGCGATCTCGAGCCGATCATCGGCTAGTCCCTCGACCAGACCGGTGCCCCATTCGACCACGGTGACCGCTTCGTCCAGCGAGGCTTCCAGATCGAGGTCCTCCATCTCGTCCCAGCCGTCGAGCCGGTAGGCGTCCACGTGCACCAGCGGCGGTCCGCCGACCAGAGACGGATGCACCCTGGCGATCACGAACGTGGGTGAGGTGATCGGCCCGCGCACGCCGAGCGCGGCACCGATGCCCTGGGTCAGGGTGGTCTTGCCGGCGCCCAGGTCGCCGGACAGCAGCACCAGATCACCGGCCAGCAGCCGGCCGGCCAGCGACCGGCCGAGCGCCTGCATGTCCGCGCCGGTAGCGACGGTCAGCTCCCGCTGATCCGACCTGGTCGCTACCATCAGCGTCGCGCCCGCAGCCGGTCGACCAGCTCGGCCGCGCTGGCCAGGTCGTCGCGCAAAGCCCGCATCGGCGCGCCGTTCGGGCCAAACCTGATCGCAGCCGACGGATGGTAGGTGACCAGCAGGGAACGGCCGCGGAACTGGTGCGGTGCGCCGCGCGCCGCGGAGATCTTCGTGCCGGAACCGAGCGCCCACTCGGCCGCGGTCCCGCCGAGCGTGATGACCAGCACCGGGTCGATCAGCTCGAGCTGGCGGTCCAGCCAAGGCGTGCAGGTCGCCATCTCCGACCGCTTGGGCTTGCGGTTGCCGGGCGGGCGGCACTTGAGCACGTTGGCGACCGCGACCCGGTCGCGGGCCAACCCGGCCGCGCCCAGCAACGCGTCGAGGACCTGGCCGGCCTTGCCGACGAAGGGGACCCCGCTGGCATCCTCCTGCGCGCCCGGTGCCTCGCCGATCAGCAGCACGTCCGCGCCGTCCGGATACACCCCGGGGACCACGTGGGTCCGGCCGGCGGCGAGCTCGGCGCACGCGACACAGCCGGTCACGGTCTCGACCAGGTCGGACCAGCTGTCCATGGTGGGTGCCAGCTCTACCGGGGCCGGCACCACCGGCGCCTGCGCCAGCGGGCCCGGCACCAGCGGCAGGGGCAGGGGCAGGGGTTGCTGCCCGGTCATCGGCGTGCGCCGGTGGTCCGCCGGGCTCGCTCGACCAGCTCGCGCAGCGCTCGGTTGACCGGCTCCGGATGCTCGAGGGTCAGCAGGTGCCCGGCGTTGGGGACTACCACCAGCTCCGCCCCAGGCACCGCCCGGACGATGTCCTTGCTGTGCTCCTCCGGGGTCAGCAGGTCGTGCGAGCCGACCATGACCAGTGTCTCGACATGCTGCAACACCGACAGCGCGGACAGCTTGTCGTGCGCGTCGAAGGCGGGGAAGAAGTCGGCCACGACGTCGATCGGGGTCTGGGCCAGCATCCGGGCGGCGAACCTGACCAGGGTGGGCGGCACGTCGGAGGCGAACGCGAGCCGCTTGGTCAATACGTACGACAAGTCGCTTCCGACCCGGCGGCTCTTGTCCACCAGCTCGGCCTGCCTGGCCAGGGCGGCAATGAAGCCGGGCGCAAGCTTGTGCAGGATCCGCCCGGTATAGGCCGGCGCTCCGATGGTCACCTCGGCCAGCCGGCCGGGCGAGGAGGACAGCAGCGCGGCGCCGGTGATCCGGTCGCCGAACAGACCTGGATACTGGTCGGCCAGCGCCATGATGGTCATCCCGCCCATGGAGTGCCCGACCAGCACGATCGGACCGTCCGGGGCGACCGCGTCGATCACCGCGCGCAGATCGTGGGCGAGCTGGTCGATGGTGGCCCGCTCCCGGGTGCCGCGCGCGGACCGGCCGTGCGCCCGCTGGTCGTAGAACACCAGCCGGCCCAGGTCGCCCAGCTCCTTGCGCTGGTAGTGCCAGGCGTCCTGGTTCAGCGCATAGCCGTGCACGAACAAGATGGTCAGATCGGCGTCCAGGTCGCCCTCGACCTCGACGTACAGGTCGATGCTGTCGTCGGAGACAACGTAGGTCGGGGTGCCGCGCAGCTCGCCGAACGGCTCCCCCCTGGCCGGGTCACCACGGCGGAACGAGCGGCCCACCGCGTACCGCTCGGCGGCCAGCCCGACCGCAGCGCCGGCAGCGACGACACCGACCGCGGCCCCGAAGACCCCGGCCCGCTTGCCCGCCGCTTGCAACCGGCTCACGGTTGGATGATCTCCCGAAATGTCCGCGGTACGCGAGGCCCGATCCGGGTGAGGACCTCGTACGAGATCGTGCCGAGCGCGTTCGCCCAATCCTGCGCACTGGGCTCGCCGGAGTCACCCGGCCCGAACAGGATGACCTCGTCGCCCGCGGCGGCGAGGTCGAAGCCGAGATCGAGCACGAACTGATCCATGCAGACCCGGCCGGCGATCGTGCGCAGCCGGCCGGCCGCCAGCACCGGTCCGATGTTGGTCGCGTCGCGCGGGATGCCGTCGGCGTAGCCCAGCGGGACCACCCCCAGCGTGGTCGCCGCCGTGGTGCGGTACTCGTGCGCGTAGGACACGCCGTAACCGGCCGGAACCCGCTTCACCATGAGCAGCCGCGCGGTCAGCGTCATGGCGGGGCGCAGACCCAGATCGGCCGGTGCGCTGTGGGCCGGCACCGGAGACATGCCGTAGACCGCGATGCCGGGCCGGACCAGGTCGAAGTGCGACTCGGGCAACGTGAACGTAGCGGCCGAGTTGGCCAGGTGGCGCACCTCGGGCCGGGCGCCGCGCTGCTCGGCCAGCGCAATCGCCTCGGTGAACGCGCGCACCTGGGCCGCGACGGTCGGATGTCCGGGCTCGTCGGCGTAGGCGAAGTGCGACCACAGCCCCACTACCTGCAGATACCCGTCGGCCTCCGCCTTGAGTGCGGCATCGACCAGATCGGGCCAGTCGGCCTGGGTGGCCCCGGCCCGGCCCAGCCCGGAGTCGACCTTGAGGTGGATCCTGGCCGGCTGGCCGGCGGCCACCGCGGCCGCCGCCACCTCCTTGACCCCCCACGGGCTGTTCACGGAAATGTCGACATTCGCCCGGATGGCCTGATCCCGGGCCTCCCCAGGGGTGATCAACCAGGCCAGGATCCGGGCAGCCAGCCCGGCCTGGCGCAACGCAAGCGCCTCGTCGATGGTGGCGACACCGAGCCAGGTCGCGCCGCCGGCTACCGCAGCCCGGGCGGTCGGGATCATCCCGTGCCCGTAGCCGTCAGCCTTGACGACGGCCATGACCTCGGCCGCACCAGCATGCCGGCCCAACGCCGCGACGTTGGACCGGATGGCCTCTAGATCGACTCGAGCCTCGGCTCGAGCTGCGCTTGCCCCGCTCATCCCGCACAGTCTGGCATGGCAGCTATCTTGATCAACGGCGCGACAGGCTCGGGTCAGCGGATAGCCGCCACCGCATGACGCAGGGCATCGAGGACGTCGCCGGCGGTGATCGGGACTCCGGCGTCAGCGGCCAGCCGGGCGGCGAGCCCGTGCAGGTAGGCGCCGACCGAACCGGCGTCGACCGGCTGGAGGCCGGCGGCCAGCAGCGATCCGGCCAGCCCGGACAGCACGTCTCCGCTGCCTGCGGTGGCCAGCCAAGGAGTGCCGGTCGGGTTCACCCGGATCGGCGTACTGCGGGCATCGCCGGCGTCGGGTCCGGCGATCAGCGTGGTGGTGCCCTTGAGCAGCACGGTCGCCCGGTAGCGCCGGGCCAACTCGGTCACCGCGGCCAGCCGGTCGGCCTCGATCCTGGCCCGGTCGTCGTGGCCGAGCAGCCGGGCCGCCTCCCCCGCGTGCGGAGTGAGCAACGTGGGCGCGGTCCGGTCCAGCCCGCCGCGGCCGGCCAGCAGCGTGAGGGCGTCCGCATCCAGCAGCACCGGATGATCGGTGGCCAGCACCTCGTCCAGCTGGCCGGCGGCCGCCGGATCGGTGCCGAGCCCGGGCCCGGCCACCCAGGCCTGTACCCGGCCCGCGTCCGCCGGTTTGGTCGCGACCACCGCCTCCGGCCAGCGGGCGCGCACGAGCGCTGCGACCCGGTCCGGCCCGACGTAGCGGACCATGCCGGCACCACCGCGCAGCGCACCGCCGACAGCGAGCACCGCGGCGCCCGGATAGCCGGCCGAGCCGGCGAACACGCCGACTACGCCACGGCGGTATTTGTCCATCTCCGGCCCGCCCGGCCAGGGCCAGGCCGCAGCGACATCGACAGCCTGCAGCGCGGCGAGCGAGGGCTCGGCTAGGTACGGATCGAGCCCGATGTCCACCAACTGAACGACGCCGGCATGTCCGGCGCCCGGATCGACCAGCAGGCCGGGCTTATAGGCGCCGAACGTGACCGTGACATCCGCGCGGACGGCCGGCCCCGGAACCGCTCCGGTATCCGGATCGACCCCACTTGGCAGGTCGACCGCGACCACTGTGGCCGGGGCATCGGCCAGCAGCGCCACGACGGCGGCCGGCTCGGCGCGCAGCGGGCCGGTGGCGCCAATCCCGACGATCCCGTCCAGGACCAGCTCGGCGGTCCGGATCGCCTGCTCGGCAGCCGCGGCGACTCGGCGGCCGGAGTCCGGGAAGGCCGGGACAGACAGCCCGCCGGCTACCCGCAACGCGGCCAGCCCGGCGGGATGCGCGCGGTCCGGGTCGAGCAGCACCGCGGTGACTACCGCACCGCGCCGCGCCAGCGTGGCGCCGGCGAACAACGCGTCGCCGCCGTTGTCTCCCGACCCCACCAGCAGCACTACACGGCTGCCGTAGACCTGCCTGCCGAGCAGCTCGACGCCGGCCGCGGCGAGCCCGCCGGCCGCGCGGCGCATCAGCGCGCCGGTCGGCAGCGAGGCCATCAGCTCGGCCTCGGCCCGGCGCACCGTGGCAACCGGGTACCCGAACCTCATAGCAGCCAGGATCTCAGCTCTCGGCGATCACCACAGCACTGGCGATGCCGGCGTCGTGGCTCATCGACACGTGCCAGGTCCGGATCCCGAGCATCGCGGCCCGGGCGGCTACGGTTCCGGTGATCACCAGAGACGGTCGGCCGGAGTCGGCGGTGAGCACCTCACAGTCGTGCCAGCGCAGCCCACCGGGCGCGCCGAGCGCCTTGGCCACCGCCTCCTTGGCGGCAAACCTGGCCGCCAGCGAGGCCGGGCCGACGTGCCGCTCGGTCTCGGTGAACACCCGCTCGGCCAGGCCGGGGGTGCGCTGCATCGACTCGACGAAGCGCTCGACGTCGACCACGTCGATGCCGACCCCTACGATCACGGCCCCACCCTAAGACCGGTGCCCCCGCCATCGGCGATCATTACTCGCGGTTTGCGCCGACAAAAGCCGCAAACTGGGTGATCAATTGCTCATTCCGCGAGTAATGATCGCCGAAGGGGCGCGGAGACCGGAGCAGGGAGCCCGGAGCCGGGAGGGCGGAGGGCGCGCCTAGAAGCCGCCCTTGGCCCAGGGTCCCCAGATCGCGAACGAGATGCCGAACGACGACTGGATGTTGACGAACAGGGTGTGTCCGTCCGGGCTGAACGTGGATCCGGCGAACTCGTCACCGGTGGTGCCCGCGGTGACGTTCTGGGCGAAGTCGAACAGCAGCCCGCCCGGGGTGAGCCCGCGCAGGAAGCTCTGCCCGTCCAGCCCGTCCTCGCAGATCACCAGCGAACCGCGCCGGCTGGTGGTCACGTTGTCCGGCAGGTCGAGCACATCCAGCCCGGTCGACTCGTACACCAGCCGCAGCCGCCCGGTCAGCGGCCGGTAGGCCCAGATCTGCCCACGGCCGTCTCCGAACCCGGCCGGCGGCGGTTGGGACGGGTCGAGCGCGCCACCCTGGGTGGAGGTGAAGTAGACCACGCCGAGATCCCAGGCCGAGCCCTCGAGCCGGGAGAACATCGCCGCACCCTTCGCCAGACCCTGGTTGGACACCGCGACCAGCGCCTGGTCGTTCGTGGTCCCGGGGGCGAACGTCGGGTCCGGGTCGTCGATGGTGACCCACTCGGTGTCGAACGTGGTGCCGATCTCGAAGTGCCCGGACAGGTCCGCGTTCGGCTGACCCTTCACCGCCAGCATCTGCAACCGGCCACCGTCACTGATCCGGCGGCGGAACAACGCGTGGTCCGGCGGCCGGTAGCGATAGAAACCGCTCGGGAACGCGAAGTTGTCCTCGGTCAGATACAGGTGGTTGAAGAACGGGTCGTACGCCACCGACTCGTGCGCGAACCGCCCGGCCGACCTGACCGGGGTGGTCTTGACCGCGCCGTTGGCCCGCGCGCGCACCTCGTGGACGTAGCCGTGCGTCTGCGTGAGCGCCGTGTTGGGCGCGCCGGTGAAGTCAGGGCCGACATCGGGACCGTTCACGGTCTCCTCGCAGCTAATCCAGGAACCCCATAGCATCGGTCCGCCCGAGCAGTTCATCTGGGTGCCGTTGCAGCTGACCTCGCTGTGTAACACCTCGCCGAACCGGGTGATGACCACGCGGGTGGTGCCGCCGCCGGTCATCGTGTCGTACGCGGTTGCCGGGTCGCCGAATGCCGGCACCGGCCCGTTGACCTCGTGGTTGCGGATCAGCACGAAGTTGCGCCCAGGGCCGTTGAAGCAGGCCATCCCGTCGTGCCGAGCCGGGGTCGCCACCCCGTCGTCCATGACGAACCCACGCGGGGCAAAGGAGCGGTAGGAGAAGCCCTCGGGCAGTGCCAGCCGGGTGGTGCCGTCCCTGAGGTCAGGGGTAGGGATGAGCGGTCCGTAGCCCGGGTGCGGCGCGCTCGCCCGCACCGTGCCGCCATTGCGGACCGTCGCCGCCCGCGCGGCCACGCCCTGGAATGGTCCGGCGACGGCGACCCCGGCTCCGGCCGCCGCGCCCTTGATGAAAGTACGCCTAGTCACACTGGTCATCGCTGCCTCGCTCGATTCTCTGCGGTGCCCCACGCTGCCACAGCCGACTGCGGCAATCGACGTTCAGACAACGCTACGAGGCCGGGTCCGGCGCGTGAACCCCCGGTGACCGAACCCGCGTGGCGACTACTCGACCGTGACCGACTTGGCCAGGTTCCGCGGCTGGTCGACCTCGTGACCCTTCGCGGTGGCCAGCTCGCACGCGAACACCTGCAGCGGGACCGTCGCAACCAGCGGCTGCAGCAGGGTCGGCGTCGGCGGGATCCGGATCAGCATGTCTGCGTAGGGCACGACCGCGTCGTCGCCCTCCTCGGCAATCACGATGGTCTTGGCGCCGCGGGCCCTGATCTCCTGGATGTTCGACACGATCTTGTCGTGCAGCACGTCGCGCCCCTGCCTGGACGGCACTACCACGACCACCGGCAGATCCTGCTCGATCAGCGCGATCGGGCCGTGCTTGAGCTCGCCGGCGGCGAAGCCCTCGGCGTGCATGTAGGCCAGCTCCTTGAGCTTGAGCGCGCCCTCGAGCGCGACCGGGTAGCCCACGTGGCGGCCGAGGAACAGCACGCACCGCTCGCCGGCCAACGACCGGGCCAGCTCCCGGACCGGCTCCATCGTCTCCAGGACCTTCTCCACCTTCTCCGGCATCGCCGCGAGTTGCAGGATCACGTCGTCCAGCTCGTCGCCGTAGTTGGTGCCGCGGAGCTGGCCGAGGTAGAGCGCCACCAGGTAGACCGCAACCAGCTGGGTGAGGAACGCCTTGGTGGAGGCCACCGCGACTTCGGGACCGGCGTGCGTGTACAGCACCGCGTCGGACTCGCGCGGGATCGTGGAACCGTTCGTGTTGCTGATCGCGAGCACCAGGGAGCCCTGTTCCCTGGCGTGCCGCAGGGCCATCAGCGTGTCCATCGTCTCGCCGGACTGGGAGATCACGATGACCAGCGTGCGTCGGCTCAGCACCGGGTCGCGGTAGCGGAACTCGCTGGCCAGCTCCGCCTCGCAGGGGATCCGGGTCCAGTGCTCGATCGCGTACTTGGCGATCAGCGCGGCATGGAACGAGGTCCCGCACGCGATGACGATGATCTTGTCGATCTCGCGCAACTCGTCGGGGGACAGCCGCATCTCGTCCAGTTGAAGCCGGCCGTCGGCGCCGATCCGGCCGAGCAGCGTGTCGGCCACCGCGCGGGGCTGCTCGGCGATCTCCTTGAGCATGAAGTAGTCGTAGCCGCCCTTTTCCGCGGCCGAGACGTCCCAGTCCACGTGGTACTCGTTCACCGCGGCCCGGGTGCCGTCGAAGTTGGTGATCGAGATCTGGTCGGCGCGGATCTCCACGACCTGGTCCTGGCCGAGCTCGATCGCCTGCCTGGTATGGGCGATGAACGCGGCGACGTCGGAGGCGAGGAAGTTCTCCCCGATCCCCCGGCCTACCACCAGTGGTGAGTTCCGGCGGGCACCAACCACTACGCCCGGCGCGTCGGCGTGCACGACCACGAGCGTGAACGCGCCCTCCAGCCGGCGGCAGACCCGGCGCAGCGCCTCGGCCAGATCGCCGTCGGAGTCCTGGTAGGCGGCCTCGAGCAGATGCGCGACCACCTCGGTGTCGGTGTCCGAGCTCAGCGGGTGCCCGGCGGCGGTGAGCTCGGCCCGCAGCGCGGCGAAGTTCTCGATGATGCCGTTGTGGATCACTGCTACCCGGCCGGTGCAGTCCGTGTGCGGATGCGCGTTGCGGTCGGTCGGGGCGCCGTGGGTGGCCCACCGGGTGTGGCCCATCCCGGTTGTGGCCGCCGGCAGCGGCCGCTCCTCGATCGCGCCGATCAGGTTGGCCAGCTTCCCGGCCCGGCGCTCGGTGGCGAGCTCGGTGCCCGATCCGCCGTTGCTGGAGATCAGCGCCACCCCAGCGGAGTCGTACCCGCGGTACTCAAGCCGCCGCAGGCCCTCGATCACGACCTCGAGTGCCGATTTGTCCCCGACGTACCCCACGATTCCGCACATGGCCGTCACCCTACCCGGGCCTCCCGGATCGGCCCCTGGGCTGCCGGTTCCGGCCGGCTCGAGTGATCTTCCACCCGGGTATTGACAGTGCAGAACCGGCTGGCCACAGTGCGTAGTTACGGTGGCTAGCTGGTGTCGCCACCTGGGGGAGAGATGACCGACCACCGTGTCGGTGAGGCCCGGCGTGCCTACCAGGAAGGCCGACTCGCCGACAGCGAGCGAGCATTTGCCGCGCTGGCCAGCGGCGAGGGGGCGCTGCGGGCCGACGGGCTGTACGGCCTCGGCCTGATCCGGCTCGACCAGGACGACCTGGAGGCGGCGGCGGAGTACTTCCGGGCGGTTGTGGTCACCCAGGCCGAGCACGTCGACTCCTGGTTGCAGTTAGGCGAGATTGCGCTGCGCCTAGGTGACCTGGCCAACGCGGTGTCCTACCTGGCCAGGGCGCTGTCCCTGGAGCCGCAGCACGCGGCCGCCCGGCAGCGGCTGGCCGAGGTGCTGGCCGATCAGGGGCGAGGCGCCCGCGCCGGCGGCGAGCCCCAGGGGTAGCCCGCCAGGCGATCTCGAACCCGGCTCCGGGCTGGTATAAGCGTGGGCTGTGAAGCCCGGACCCGATCGGCCCGCCTCGCCCTACGTCGAGCTGGACCGCGCCGCCTGGGCCAAGCTGCGGGAGAGCACACCGCTGCCGCTGACCGAGACCGAGCTGGAGCGGCTGTCCGGTCTCGGCGAACCGGTCGATCTCGCCGAGGTGACCGACGTCTACCTCCCACTGTCCCGGCTGCTCAACCTCTACGTCGCGGCCACCCACGAGCTGCACGCGGCCACCTCGACGTTCCTCGGCGAGCGCGCGACGGACGGCCGACCATTGGACTCCGGCCGTACCCCGTTCGTCATCGGCATCGCCGGCTCGGTCGCGGTCGGCAAGTCCACCACCGCCCGGATCCTGCGCGAGCTGCTGGCCCGCTGGCCCGACCATCCCCGGGTCGAGCTGGTCACCACCGACGGGTTCCTGCTGCCACTGGCCGAGCTGACCCGGCGCGGCCTGCTGCACCGCAAGGGCTTTCCCGAGTCGTACGACCAGCGCCGGCTGCTGCGCTTCGTCAGCGACGTGAAGTCCGGCGCCCCAGCCGTGAGTGCGCCGACCTACTCCCACCTGACCTACGACCTGGTGCCCGGCGAGTTCCAGGTGGTCCGCCGGCCGGACATCCTGCTGATCGAGGGCCTCAACGTGCTGCAGCCGGCCCGATCGCATCCGGACGGGCGGCCGCGCCTGGCGGTCTTCGACTTCTTCGACTTCTCGGTGTACGTGGATGCCGCCCAGAGCGACGTTCGCCGCTGGTACGTCGATCGGTTCCGGGTCCTGCGGCAGACCGCGTTCGCCGATCCGAGGTCCTACTTCCATCGCTATGCCCAGCTGTCCGATGCCGACGCGGAGGCAACCGCGGCCCGGATCTGGACCGAGACCAACGAGCCGAACCTGGTGCAGAACATCCGGCCCACCCGGGGTCGGGCCACGCTGGTGTTGCACAAGGGTGCCGACCATGCGGTCCGGCGGATCCGGCTGCGCAAGCTCTAGCGACTGCGCAAGCTCTGCGGCTCCGCAAGCTCTAGCGGCTCCGCAGGAAACGAATCCGCATATTGCCGGCAACCGCCGGTCACGTTCCGCGTAGGCTCCGGTTGTGCACATCTGCTTCGTCTGCACCGGAAACACCTGCCGATCGCCGATCGCGGCCCTGGTCTTCGGTGCCTACCTCCACCGCAGCGGTCTGGCCGACCAGGTTCGAGTGAGCAGTGCCGGCACCGGCCCATTGAACCCGGGCGAGCCGCTCGACCCGACCGCGACCAGCGTCCTGGCTCTGCACGGTTATCCCACCGAGCACACCTCCGCGACGCTGCGCCCGGATGACCTCGAGGCCGACCTGCTGGTTGCGATGGCCGGCGGGCACCGGTGCGTGCTGCACCAGCTGGTCAGTGAGCCGGAGCGGCGGGTACGACTGCTCAGGTCGTTCGACCCGGCGGTGGACGGTGACGCGGAGGTACCCGACCCGATCTACGACGGTCCCGGCGGCTACGCCCAGACTCTCGAGCTGATCGAGGCCGCCATGCCCGGCCTGCTGGCCTGGACCCAGGCGCAGGTAGCGGCGGCCAACCGCTAGATCAGGTCGGGCTCGAACAACTCGGTCAGCCAACCGGGAATGCCGTCCGCCCACGGCGCGATCTCCTCCGGCGTACCGCCGATCAGCGCCCGCCGCCAGGACAGCGACCGGCCGACCTTGCCCAACCGGGTCGCCAGCCGAGCCGCCTCGACCAGGTCGGCGTGGTCGTGCTCGGCGCTCCACGGTTCCAGGTAGGCATCGCGCATCCGGATCAGCTCGGCGCTTCCTGGGGTCAGCGTCTTCTGGTGCGCGATCACGTTCAGGGTGACCAGCAGGCTGGCGAACGGATGCGAGACCGACGCGTCGCCCCAGTCGAAGAACACGTAATGGCCGTCGCGCAGGAACACGTTGCCGTCATGGAAGTCGTCGTGATTCAACGACGGCGCGATCCCGAACTCGTCCAGCTGCTTGGCCCATCCGGCCACCTCGGGCTGCAGCCGCGGCATCCGATCGTGATCCGCCGCGGTCATCCCACCGGGTTGATCGATCATCAGCGCATCGGTGTCTGCCAGCAGCGAAGCCAGCGCGACCGGCACCGTACGTGGCCGCTGGTCAGGCACGCCCAGTGCGAGCATCTCGTCGACCCGGCCGGACAGCTCACGCTGCAGTTCGGCGTAGGACGGCAGCAGCCGCTCCCAATGCGCCTGGTCGTCACCATCGGCCAGGATGCTGCGCAGGGTCGGTCCGCCGTCCGGGAGCAGCAGCCAGCCCCGGTCCCGGTCGACGGCGAGTGGCCCGAGCACGGACCGGCCAACCCAACCGGCCAGCGCGGCGACCAGACCCGCCTCGTAGGCGCAGCCCGGCCCACCGGCCTTGAACCACACCTGATTCGGCTCGGCCGGCACGCGCAAGACCAGCGACCACGACCGCAACTTGATCTGCTCGATCTCACCTGACGGCCGGCGGCCAAGCCGGACCAGCTGGTCCGAGATCCACTCGTCCACCTCGGCCCGCCAGGCCTGGTTCCATCCGATCGCCATCCCGGCAGGTGACCAGAACCCGCCCGGCTTTCGCAACCGCATTGTTGGCGGCTAGGGTCGGCCGCGTGTCGCTGCTCGCTACCAACGCGCTGTCCAAGCGCTACCCGAACGGGGTCCTCGCCCTCGACGCGCTGACCGTCGACGTCGAGCCGGGTGTGATCGGGCTGGTCGGCGCCAACGGCGCGGGCAAGTCGACCCTCATCAAGATCCTGTTGGGCCTGTTGCCGCCGACCAGCGGGTCGGCCTCGGTGCTCGACCTGGATCCCACCGACCAAGGCGAGCGGGTGCGCTCCGTGGTCGGCTACATGCCCGAGCACGACTGCCTGCCGCCGGACGTCAGCGCGACCGAGTTCGTCGTGCACATGGCCCGGATGTCCGGGCTGCCGCTGACCGCGGCCAGAGAGCGGGCCGCCGAGGCGTTAAGGCTGGTCGGCTTGCACGAGGAGCGCTACCGGCAGATCGGTGGCTACTCGACCGGCATGAAGCAGCGGGTCAAGCTTGCCCAGTCGATCGTGCACGACCCGAAGCTGCTGCTGCTCGACGAGCCAACCAACGGACTCGATCCGGCCGGGCGCAACGACATGCTCGGCCTGATCCGCCGGATCGGCTCCGAGTTCGGGATCTCCATCCTGGTCTCCTCGCACCTGCTCAGCGAGATCGAGCAGATCTGCGACAGCCTGATCGTGATCGACGCCGGCACGCTGCTCCGACACGATCGGCTGGCCGCGTTCACCGGCCGGCGCGAGGTGCTGTTGGTGCAGGTCGACGAAGGCACCGACGCCCTGGCCGAGCACCTGACCAAAGCCGGGATGACCTTCAACCGGGACGACGGTGGGCTGCTGGTCCCGCTGGACAGCGACGAGTCCTACGACCAGATCAGGGACGCGATCGCCGAGCTCGGGCTGCCGCTACACCGGCTTGAGCAACGCCGGCACCGGGTCGAGGAGGTGTTCCAGTGACCGAGGCCACCAGCGTGACCGGCAACGGCAACGCGGCCGGAGGGGTCATCCACGACCTCGGCTACCGGGGCTACGACGGGGTAAGGCTGGGCCGCGGCGCGGTCTTCCGGGCGCTGTACTCGTCCAGCCTGCGCTCGGCCTTCGGGCTCGGCCGCGGCGGTAAAGCAAAGATCATCCCGTTCCTCGCGGTCGGCATCATGGCGTTGCCGGCCATGATCACAGTCGTGGTGCTGACCACGCTCGGCGAGGCGATCGGCGACCAGGCCGACATCATCCAGTACCGGCAATATGCGTTCGCGTTCCAGCCGGTCATCCTCGGTTTCCTAGCCGTGCAGGCCGCCGAGCTGATCTGCCGGGATCTGCGGTTCAACGTGTTGCCGCTGTATTTCTCCCGACCGATCAAGCGCACCGACTACCCGCTGGCCAAGCTGCTCGCGATGGCGACCGCGCTGTTCATCGTGATCTCGACTCCGCTGATCGTGCAGTACGTCGGCGCGGTGTTCACCACCGAGGACGGGCTGGACGGGATCTGGACCGAGACCGAGCGGGTCGCACCGATCCTGGTCAGCGCCGTAGTGCACGGGCTGGTGCTGGGGGCGCTCGGACTCGCGATCGCCTCGTTCACGCCGCGCCGGCCGTACGCGATCGGCGGGATCGCGGCCTGGTATGTGGTCACCAACGTGCTCACCGGGATCCTGTTCGGAGTGCTGGCCAGCCAGACCGAGAATGGCGAGCCGGACGCCGAGTGGCCGGCCCTGCTCACCCCGTTCGGTATGCTCAACGGCTTCCAGAACGCCGCCCTGGGGGTCGAACCGGCGCCGACCGAAGCCGGCAGCTACGCCCCGCTGTTCATCGGCGTGACGATCGTGTTCTTCGCCGCCTGCGTGGCCATCCTGATGTGGCGCTACCGGAGAGTGGGCCGATGAGCGAGCGCAGCGAGCGAATCAATAGGCACACCGCATCCGCGAGCGGGTCCGCCGAGCACAGCGAGGGGGGCGCGTGAGCGAGATCGGGCTTGCCAACGTCTCCCGCTGGTACGGCAACCTGGTCGCGGTCAACGACATCTCGATGCGGATCGGGCCGGGCGTCACCGGCCTGCTCGGGCCGAACGGCGCCGGCAAGACCACGCTGCTCAACATGCTGGCCGGGTTCCTCGCGCCGTCGAAGGGCAGCGTCACCGTGGATGGCGAGGCCACCTGGGCCAACCTCGACCTCTACAAGAAGATCGGCTTCGTGCCCGAGCGGGAGGCGGTGTTCGGCTACCTCACCGGCTGGGAGTTCGTTCATGCCAGCGCCCGGCTGCACAAGCTGCCAAACGCTCGGGCGTCCGCGCAGGCGGCGATCGAGCTGGTCGACCTCGTCGACGCGGCCAACCGGAAGATCGAGACCTACTCCAAGGGCATGCGCCAGCGGGTCCGGGTCGCCGCGGCGCTGGTGCACCGGCCGTCGGTGTTGCTGCTGGACGAACCGTTCAACGGGATGGACCCGAGGCAGCGGCTGCACCTGATGGACGTGCTTCGCCGGATGGGCGAGGCCGGGCACACCGTGCTCTACAGCTCGCACATCCTCGAAGAGGTAGAGCGGCTGGCCAGCACGGTCCAGGTCATGGTCACCGGGCGGCTGGCCGCCTCCGGCGACTTCCGCAGCATCCGCCGGCTGATGACCCACCGGCCGCACGCGTTCACGGTCCGGTCCAGCGACGACCGCCGGCTGGCCGCGGCCCTGGTCACCGACTCGTCGGTAGCAGGAGTGACGATCGGCGCGGACGCACTGACCGTGAGTGCCTCCGACTACGGCACGTTCACCCGGCTGCTGCCCAAGATCGCCAGGGCGGAGAAGGTCAGGCTGCGCGAGGTGCTGCCCACCGACGAGTCCCTGGAAAGCGTCTTCTCCTACCTGGTGGCATCGTGAACCCGGTCATTGCCTCGATCACCTGGCGCGGCGCACTCGGCCGCCGCCGGGCCATCCTGCTATTCGTCTTCCCGGTGCTGCTGATCGGGCTGACCGTCATCCTGTCCGCCACGGTCGGCGAGCCGGAGGAGTGGATCGGCGGCGTGGTCGGCGGTCTCGGCGTCGGCGCGATGGTGCCGATCATCGCGTTGATCGTCGGCACCAGCGTGCTTGGAATGGAGATCGAGGAAGGCAACATCGTCCACCTGCTCACCAAGCCGATCCCTCGGCGCGAGATCATCCTCACCAAGCTGGTCGTGGCATCGGTGGTCACCGCGCTGTTCGCGGCGGTGCCGATCACGCTGGCCACGATCATCGCGCTGCCGGACGAGCCGAGCACCGCGCTCGGACTCGGCCTGGCCGCGACGGTGGGCTCGATCGTCTACAGCGCGCTGTTCCTGATGCTCTCCGCGCTGACCCGGCGGGCGGTTCCGGTCGGGTTGCTCTACATCCTGATCTGGGAGAGCCTGCTCGGGAACGTTGCCTCCGGGGTCCGCACCCTCTCGGTCAACCGCTACACCCTGCGGATCGCGGACTGGGTCTCCGACTTCACCATCCGGGATGCCCGGATCTCGCTGCGGACCGCGATCGTCATGAGCATCCTGGTGACCGTGGCCGCGACCTACATCGCGATCCGCAAGCTCCGCACGTTCACCATCGCCGGCGACGTCACCGCGTAGCTCTCGCTCCCGGGAACCGGCTCCCCCGCTTCCCGGCTCCCCGAGGGTGATGGTGGCGAAGTAGTCGGGGATTCCCGACGGATGTCGGGAATCCCCGACATCCCAACCCACCAGCGCGCCTCCGGCCGCGTCAGAGCCTGATGCCGGGGACGTCGTCCGTGGTATCGGGCAGGATCTCGGCCGTGTGGTTGCGTAGATCGCGAGCCGAGAATGCGGTCATGCTACGAGCGTAGGGTTGCTGCTTTCAGCGTAGCCACTACTTTCCGCGGCAACCTGGTCTAGCCAGCGACCGGCAGGGAACGCTTGACCACGGCGGCCAGCCGGTCGGCGGCAGTCCGGGCCGCGGTCTCGGTGCTCGCCTCCACCATGACCCGCACCAGCGGCTCGGTGCCGGACGGGCGCAGCAGCACTCGGCCGGACTCGCCCAGCTCGGCCTCCACCGCGGCCACCTCGGCCAGCACGTCCTGGGCGGAGTCGAGCCCGGTCTTGTCCACGTCCTTGACGTTGACCAGGACCTGCGGGAACCGGGTCATCACGGCCGCCAGCTCGGCCAGCGGCTTGCCCGACGCGGCCGTCCTGGCCAGCAGATGCAGGCCGGTCAGCAGGCCGTCTCCGGTCGTTGCGTGGTCGAGCAGGAGGACGTGCCCGGACTGCTCGCCGCCGAGGCTGTAGCCGCCGGCCTTCATCGCCTCCAGCACGTACCGGTCGCCGACCGCGGTCTCCACCAACTGCACGCCCTCACGCCGCATCGCAAGCCGCAGGCCCAAGTTGGACATCACGGTCGCCACCACGGTGTCGTGCGCCAGCGTGCCCCCCTCGCGCATCGCCAGCGCGAGCACCGCCATGATCTGGTCGCCGTCGACGACCGCACCGGTGGCGTCGACCGCGAGACACCGGTCGGCGTCCCCGTCCAGGGCGATGCCAAGGTCGGCCCGGTGGGCCGGAACCGCCGCCTGCAGCTGATCCAGATGTGTGGAACCGAAGCCCTCGTTGATGTTCAGCCCGGTCGGCTCGGCCCCGATCGCCACCACGTCGGCACCGGCCCGGCGCAGCGCCTCGGGCGCCACCGCACAGGCCGCGCCGTGCGCGCAGTCGACCACGACCCGCAGCCCGTCCAGCCGGTTGGGCAGCGTGTCGAGCAGGTGGCCGATGTATCGCTCGGCGCTGCCGCCGTTAGCACGGACCCGGCCGACCTCGGCTCCGGTCGGCCGCTGCCACTGCTCGCCGATCCGCTGCTCGATCGCGTCCTCGATCTCGTCGGCCAGCTTGAGCCCGCCTCTGGCGAAGAACTTGATCCCGTTGTCCGGCATCGGGTTGTGCGAGGCGGACAGCACGACTCCGAGATCCGCTCCGAGCGTGTCGGTGAGGTAGGCGATCGCCGGCGTGGGCAGCACGCCGACCCGCAGCACGTCGACGCCGGCGCTGGCCAGCCCGGCCACCACCGCGGCCTCGAGGAACTCCCCGGAGGCCCGCGGGTCCCGGCCGACCACCGCGACCGGGCGGTGCCCGGCGAACTCGCCCACGTCGCCGAGCACATGCGCGGCCGCCACCGAGAGATCCAGGGCGAGCTCGGCGGTCACGTCCACGTTCGCCCGGCCGCGCACACCGTCCGTGCCGAATAGTCGGCCCACTAGGTCGTGTCCTCCTTACACAACAGCACTCCGGGGGGTCGCGGTACTGACCCCCCGGAGTGCTGCTCTCGCTCTGATCTGCCGAGGCGTGCTGCTTAGCGCTTGCTGTACTGGGGCGCCTTGCGCGCCTTCTTCAGACCGTACTTCTTGCGCTCCTTGACCCGCGCGTCCCGGGTGAGGAAGCCCGCCTTCTTCAGGGTTGGGCGGTTGCTCTCCAGGTCGGCCTCGTTCAGCGCCCGGGCGATGCCCAGCCGCAGCGCGCCGGCCTGACCGGAAACCCCGCCGCCGTGAATACGAGCGAACACGTCGTACCGGCCGTCCAGCTCGAGGGTCTTGAACGGCTCGTTGACCATCTGCTGGTGGACCTTGTTCGGGAAGTACGCCTCGAGCGGGCGGCCGTTGATCAACCAGCGGCCGGTGCCCGGGACGATCCGGACCCGGGCGATCGCCTCCTTGCGCCGACCGGTTGCCGCGCCCGGTTCGATCGCCGAGGTGCGGGCCGGCCGAGCCGCCGACGACTCGGAGGTGTAGCTCTCCGGCGCGTCGTCGTCGGAGACGACGACCGGGGTTTCGAGGGTGGCCTCAGACACTGCCACGGTTCCTTTCGCTGACGTTCGTGGGTTGCCGGCCGTGGCTACTGCGCGACCTGGGTGATCTCGTACGGCACCGGCTGCTGCGCCTGGTGCGGGTGCGCCGGGCCGGAGTAGATCTTCAGCTTCTTCAGCATCTGCCGACCGAGGGTGTTGTGCGGGAGCATGCCCTTGATGGCCTTCTCGACCGCCTTGCGGGGGTCCTTGTCGAGCAGCTCGCCGTAGCTGATGGCGCGCAGCCCACCCGGGTAACCGGAGTGCCGGTAGGCCATCTTCTGCTCCCGCTTGTTCCCGGACAGCGAGATCTTCTCGGCGTTCACGATGATGACGAAATCGCCGGTGTCCACGTGCGGCGCGTAGATCGGCTTGTGCTTGCCTCGCAGCAAGATCGCTGCCTGGGAGGCGAGCCGGCCGAGGACGACGTCGGTCGCGTCGATCACGTGCCACTGACGCTGGACGTCGCCGGGCTTCGGGCTGTACGTGCGCACGGTCATAAGCCTTCGCTGTGATGGAAAGGGGCCTTCATGGTGGGATACCGCGGCCAGACGGCCCGCAATACCAGCCGCGCGACGCCTACCTGCCCGCGGGCAGGCTAGCACGCGCAACGACCTCGCAGAATACCGGCGGTGACCACGCCTGGTCAAAGTGGCGGGCCGCATGAAAGGGCCGGACCTCGGACACCCACGGGGGAAGGTGCCGAGGCCCGGCGGTCTCGCGCAGGTTGGCTACGGCCTTCTACTGCCGACTCCACCGAGGTGAAGGGCGACGAGCAGGAGGCCAAGGACCACCCAGAAGTTCTCGTTGATCTTGTCGGTCTGGCTACCGACCTCGGCCAGTCGCCAGATGAGAGCTACGACGAACGATACAGCGCCAGCCAAAGCAAGCATGTCCATGCCCCTTTCGCGGACACGAGTCGCGATCAAAGTTGATCGCCAACGCGAGGGTTCCACAAAACAAGATCCGGTAAACCCGGAAAGCGAGCGGACTTTGGGGCACCCGGCACTGCCCGAGTAGGCAGCGACGATCACCGCTCCCGGGCGACCCGGCCCTCGTCCCAGACCGGCTCCGGCGCCTCGTAGACGGAGCCGTCCGATCCGAAGATCAGGAACCGGTCGAACGAGCGCGCCAACCACCGGTCGTGGGTCACCGCGAGCACTGTGCCCTGGTAGCTCAGCAAGCCCTCCTCCAGCGCTTCCGCGCTGGCCAGGTCCAGGTTGTCGGTCGGCTCGTCGAGCAGCAGCGCGGTGGAGCCGGCCAGTTCGAGCAGCAAGATCTGGAACCGAGCCTGCTGCCCGCCGGACAGCGTCTCGAACGGCTGATCGCCGCAGAACTGCAGCTCGTAGCGCGCCAGCGCGTGCATCGCGTCGTGCCGCTGCAGCGACTGCTCGGTCCACAGGATCTCGGTCAGCGACTGGCCTTCGAGCTCCGGATGCTCGTGCGTCTGGGCAAAGTGGCCGGGCACTACCCGGGCACCCAGCTTCCACCGGCCGGCGTGCTTGACGTGCCCGCCGGCAAGCAGCCGAAGGAAGTGCGACTTGCCGGATCCGTTGCTGCCGAGCACCGCAACCCGCTCGCCATAGAAGATCTCTACCGAGAATGGCCGCATCAGTCCGGTGAGCTCGAGGTCCTCGCAGGTCACCGCCCGGATCCCGGTCCGTCCGCCGCGCAGCCGCATCCGGACCCGCTGCTCCCGCGGCTTCTCCTCCGGCGGCCCGGCCTCCTCGAACCGGCGCAACCGGGTCTGGGCCGCGTGATACTGGCTGGCCATACCGTCGTTGTAGGTCGCCTTGATCTTCAAGCGGAGGACCAGCGCCTTGAGCTTGGCGTGCTCCTCGTCCCAGCGGCGGCGCAGCTCCTCGAGCCGCTCGATCCGCTCGGTCCTGGCCTCGTGGTAGGTGACGAAGCTGCCGCCGTGCACCCAGGACCGGCCGTCCTCGATCGTGACGATCCGGGTCGCGGCCCTGGCCAGCAGCTCCCGGTCGTGCGAGATGAACAGAACCGTCTTTGGCGACTCCTGCAGCGCGGTCTCCAGCCACTGCTTGCCGGGGACGTCCAGATAGTTGTCCGGCTCGTCCAGCAGCAGCACCTCGTCCGGGCCGCGCAGCAGCGCCTCCAGGGCCAGCCGCTTCTGCTCGCCACCGGACAGCGTGCGCAGTCCGCGGTACTGGGCCCGCTCGTAGGGCACCCCGAGCGCGGCCACCGTGCAGGTGTCCCAGAGCACCTCGGCGTCGTAGCCGCCGGCGTCGCCCCAGTCGGCCAGCGCCTGGGCGTAGCGCATCTGGACCCGCTCGTCGTCGTCGCGCTCCATCATCGCCAGCTCGGCCGCCTCCAGCGTGGCGGCAGCTTGCTGGATCCGCGGTGGCGCCACTCCGAGCAGCAGGTCGCGCACCGTGGACTCGTCCCGCACCGAGCCGATGAACTGCCGCATCACGCCCAGACCGCCGCTGGACGTGACGGTGCCCGACTTGGCCACCAGATCGCCCGCGATCATCCGGACCAGCGTGGTCTTGCCCGCGCCGTTCGGTCCGACCAGCGCGACCTTGGCACTGTCGCCGACCCGGAACGAGACGTCGTCGAACAGCACCCGGCCGTCCGGGAGCTGGTGTCTGAGCTTGGCTACTTCGACGTGGCCCACGCTTGCTGAGTCTGACCTGCCAAGGGCAGTGATCGCGAACGCATTTCCGCGACGATCCGGCGGACCCGGCGCTCGCTCAGTCCGACCAGGCGGGCGATCTGGTCGTCGGGCAACCCGTCGACCCGGCAGAGGACCATGATCGTACGGCGTAGCCGGGCGGAACGCGGCGCCGTCGCTTCGCCGGCTCCGCTCGACCCCCCGTCCCGCCGCCTGGCCCACCGACTGAGGTAGAGCGCCACGATCGTGGCGCGGGTGTAGCCGTCCGGATCGCCGTCCTTGATCACTCGTGACCAGGTCAGGCCGGTCCGGATCAGGGCTTCCTCGACCAGTGCTCCGGAGAGCTCGGCATCCGCCGTGAGCTGTTGCGCGTAGCCGCGCAGCGCGACCAGCCGAACCGCGGCGAACTGCTCGAAGGTCGGGATCCCGGCGGGGCTCATGGCAGGCTCACCACCAGGATTCTGCCGGTCCTGACCCCATGGCCGGAATCCTCGATGAACAGCAGCTGGTCGGCACCGGCGCCGTGGCCGTCCAGCATCATCGTCGCGCCTGGTGCCGCGTCAGGTGGCGGCCCGGTCACGATGGCTCCCAACGACGGAACGTAGAGCCACCAGCCCTGGTAGTCGAACGTCTGGCTGTCCGGATCGAGCACGAAACCGAAGACCGCGGATCGAGAGCCCTCCAGACCCAGCTGCCAGCCGCGCGAGGACGGCACCACCCTGGCATGCGAGCCGTCCAGCCGGGCGGCATGCAGCGTGACGGTGGAGGTGAGCGCGCCGACCCGGGTCTCGTCCCAGACCACCGCGTCGCCGGTGAGCGCGAACAGTCCCGCGGGCGCGGCAATCGGCTCGGGCTCGGATCCCGACAGCTTCTGCCGCCAGATCCCGTCCGTCCCGTCCGGGGAATGCAGGTAGTACAGCCACTGCCCGGAGACCTCGGGGTAGCCGGCATGCGCGGCCAGCAGCTCGAGGTCGTCCCCACATCCCTGCGCCACATACAGGTTGTTGACCTCAACGAACGAACCGCTGGGGCCGGTGGTTTCCAGGTGCATCGACACCACGATCCGGCCACCGCCGAGCGCGACCTCGCCGAAGCCCCAGGTGGTCGGGAAGGGCATACCGGCCGGATCGGCGGCCGGGATCCGGAGCCGGCTGGTCTGGGCGGTGGCGCGATCGAAGCACCGCACGATGAGCTCCTCCGGCCGATACCCGCCGGAGGCGTCCACGTCCACGTGCTCGGTTTCCATCCACACGATGTAGTCGTCGTCAAGCCAGGCGGCGTCCACGAACGACCGGTCCAGCCGGGCCACCGGAATCTGGTCGCCGGACGGCAGATCGAGCAGTGCGAGCTCGGGCTTTCCGTCCCGCTCGATCACGCCGAGCAGGGTGGCCTGGTCGACCAGCCGGACCGGGTCGAACGACCCGAGGTCTCGTTCGGTCACGGTGATCCCGGGCAGCAACTCGACCAGCTCGTCCAGCCCGGCAACCGACTTGGTCACCGGCTCCGGGAGCGGGCCCGTGGTTTGCGGTTGAGTCAGGAGCTGCACCGGTTGCGCGGGCGCGTTGCGGACCAGATCGGAGTTGACCACGGCCACCGCGGCGGCCGTCACCAGGGCGACGGCGAGCACGCCCGAGCCGCTCCGGATCGCCAGCCGGCGCCGGCGGCGATGCCTCACCTCGGCCACGATCCGGTCCACCTGGGCCGGATCGGTGGACAGTGACCAGCGCTCCGGCTCGAACGCGGTCACCAGCCAGTCGTCGTCACGCTTCATGCCGGGTCACTCCATCCAGGTAGGCGGAGCGAAGCTTCGCCAACCCACGTGCCGCCTGGGTCCGTACCGTGCCGCGGGAACAGCCGAGCGCCGTGGCGATCTCGTCGTCGGGTAGCCCGTCGAGATAGCGCAGCACGAGCACCGCGCGCATCTTCGGCGGCACCTTGGCCAGTGCCTGCTTGAGCGCGTCCTGCTCATCCACCTGCGTGAAGCCCGGGTCCGGGGCACCGTTGTCCACCTCGTAGCCGGCAGCCGGCACGGACGAGCGCCTGCGCTCGTTCAGGTACAGCCGCAGGATCGCGGTCTTGACGTAGGCCGTCGGCCGGTCCTTGCGCCGGACCCGATGCCAGGCCAGGCCGGTACGGATCAGCGCCTCCTGGACCAGGTCTTCGGCGTGCCTGCGATCGCCGGTCAGCGCATGCGCGTAGCCGAGCAGCTGCGACATCTGCTCGGCTACAAACGACTCGAAATCGGCTAACCGTCCCGCGGCGCCGGGGCTCATCCGCATCCCTCCGGCTACTTAGACAGCAGCCGGTCCCGATCTGTTGCACGGCTGGAGGCACCGGCCCGGCGGGCGGCACTGGCTCGGCGCCGGCCGCGGCGCCGTTCCCGGTTGAGCCCGCGCAGATAGCTGAACGCGTCGACCTCGATGGTGTGCCGCTTCGAGGTGACGTAGCGGCGGGCCATCGCGTCGGCCCAGCCGTTGATCTCGCGGTCCATCTCGGCGCGGCCGGGCAGCGCGGCCTCGCCCAGGATCAGCTCGGCAATCCAGCGGGACTGCAGCTCGGCCAGCGGCATGATCGCGCCGAGCGGCTGGATCAGGCCGACGAAGTAGAGTCCGGGCCGGTCCGGATCGACCGCTCGCTGGAACAACCGCACCTGGTTGTCCGGCGCGGCGAAGAACTCCTCGTCGAGGAACGGAAATGTGATCTTGTAACCGGTGCAGTAGATCACTACATCGACCTGTTCGGTGCTGCCGTCGGTGAAGCGGACCCGATCACCCTGCAGCTCCGCCAGGTTGGGCTTGACCGTGATGAACCCGCGGCGGATCGCCGGCAGCAGGTCGCTGGACATGGTCGGGTGTGCCTGCAGCACCCGGTGCCTGGGCTGCGGCAAACCGGACCAGGACACCCGGCCGCGGGCCAGGAACAGCACCCCGGTGTCCAGCAGCTCCTGGATCCGGATCGGTAGCAGCGACATCGACTTGGCCGTGGCATCGGCCGGGCGGCCGAGCACGTAGCGCGGGATCACGTGCGCGCTGCGCCGGATCGCAAGGAACGTGGCGGCCGCCGCCCGGGATGCCTCGACCGCGATGTCGGCCGCGGAGTTGCCGATGCCCAGCACCAGCACCCGCTTGCCGACCAGGAAGTCCGGCGTCTTGTAGTCGTGGCTGTGCATGATCTGGCCGTCGAACTCGCCCGGGAAGGCCGGCTCAGGCCAGCGAGGGTCCCAGTGGTGCCCACTGGCCGCCAGCACCCAGCGGTATCGGTAGGTCTGCGCCGGCGCGTCGGGCCGGTCGAGCGGTCGGATCGTGACGTCGTAGCCGGGTTCGCCATCCGGCGCCGGCGCCACCCGTTCCGCCCGGGTCCGGAACGTGATCCGTTCGGCCAGCTTGAAGTGCTCGACGAAGCTCTCGAAGTAGCGCTGGATCTCCCAGTGGTTCGGGTAGTCCGGGTAGTCCTTGGGCATCGGGTAGGCCTGGTACTCCATCACGGTGCGCGAGGTGTTGATCCGCAACGAGGCGTAGGCCCGAGGACAGCCCATTGTCGTTGCGGTAGCACCAGTTGCCGCCGATCTGGCTACCGAGCTCGAACCAGTCGAAGTCGATCCCGCGTTCGGCTAACACCTGGGCCGCGGTGATGCCCGAGGAGCCGGCTCCGATGATGCACGCCCGATCCATATCCGAACGGTATGGGGCAGATCGCCCGGTTGGCGAGGGTCCCACCGTTCATCCCCGCCCCACCTCGCACCAAGCCCCGGACCAAGCCTCGGACCAAGATCGCCGTTTTCATGATCCCTCTCGGTCGCGACCTGCGCTTTTTCGGCAATGCGATCACGAAAACGGCGATCTTGAAAATGCGGGTTGCGAGGCGGGCGGAGGCGGGAGGTGTGCGCTAGCCGCGGTGCCGGCGGGTCTCGGTGGCCCGGGCGGCCAGCTCGGCCGGGTTGGCCGGGTAGCGGATCTCCTCCAGGGTCAGCCCGTGCGGTGCCACCACCTGCACGCCAGGCTCGCGCACCCCGGCCGCCAGCACCGCTCCCGGCCACTCCACCGGGCGGTGCCCGTCGCCGACCGCGAGCAGCGCACCCACCAGCGAACGGACCATGTTGTGGCAGAACCCGTCGGCCAGCACGTGCGCGACGGCCAGCCCGCTGGACTCCCGCACCCAGGACAGCGACAGCAGCCTGCGGACCGTAGAGGCGCCGAGCCGGCGCCGGCAGTACGCGGCGAAGTCGTGCTCGCCGATCAGATCGGCGGCCGCCTCGTTCATCAGCGAGACGTCGACCGCGCGCTTGTACCAGAGCACGTCGTGCCGGCGCAGCGGGTCGGGCCCGGCCGGGTTGTCGTTGACCCGGTACGCATACCGCCTGGACAGCGCGGCGAACCTGGCATCGAAGCCCGGCATCGCCGGCGCCACCCGGTGCACCAGCACGTCGGCCGGCAGCACCCCGTTGAGCCGCCGGGTGAGTGAGCTGGCCAGCGGGCGCCAGGCGACCGCAGGCACGTCTACGTGGGCCACCTGGCCGCGGGCGTGCACTCCGGCATCGGTCCGGCCGCCGACCACCAGCGCGGCTCCGTCCTGGTCGATCCGCAACACGGTGGCGAGCGCGTCCTCGACCACCGCCTGGACCGTGCGCAGCCCGCCCACTTGGCGCGCCCAACCGGCGAAGTCGGTGCCGTCATAGGCCAGATCGAGGCGCAGTCGAATGAGCCCGCCGTCCCCGGTGTCGGGGACGGCGGGCTCATCAACGAGCGTCATGGACACGCCCTACAGCTCGGGCCGGGCACTGGCCGGCTCGGGGAGTACCTACGCCTTCGACTCGTCGGAGTCCTCGGCGGTGTCCGTGCCGGTGTCGGCGGCCACAGCGGCGTCGGCATCGGCGGAAACGTCGGCCGACGCGTCGGCGGGAGCCTCGGCCACCTTCTTGGCCCGGATTTTCTTCTCCGGCGCGCCGGCGGTCTTCGCCGTGGCCTTCTTCGCCGCGGTCTTCTTCGCCGGGCGTGCGGCGGTGGCCTCGGTCAGCGCCTCGACCAGCTCGATGACCGCCATGGGCGCGTTGTCACCCTTGCGCGATCCGACCTTGACGATCCGGGTGTAGCCGCCGTTGCGGTTCTCGTACCGCGGCGCGATCTCGGTGAACAGATTGTGCAGCGCCCGGTCCGCCGGGCTGCTCATCCGCTTCCGAGTCCGGTCATTGATCACCCGCATGACCATCCGGCGGCTGTGCAGGTCGCCCCGCTTAGCCTTGGTGATCAGGCGCTCGGCCAACGGGCGCAGCCGCTTGGCCTTGGCCTCGGTCGTGGTGATCCGACCGTGCTCGAACAGCGCGGTGGCGAGGTTGGCCAACATCAGCCGCTCATGCGCCGGACCGCCGCCGAGCCGCGGGCCCTTGCTGGGCGTGGGCATCGTGTTCTTCTCTCTTCCTCGTGCCGGGCGGCTGCCCCGATCTGGCGGACTCGGGGCAGCCTCCCTGCGGAATCAGTCAGGGTCGGTCAGTACTGCTCGGTCTCGGCGAAGCGCTGATCGTCGTCGTCGGCACCGAAGTCGTGCACCGCGCTACCGGGGTCGAACCCGGGCGGGCTGTCCTTGAGGGTCAGCCCGAGGGTGGCCAGCTTCAGCTTGACCTCGTCGATCGACTTGGCCCCGAAGTTGCGGATGTCGAGCAGGTCGGCCTCGCTGCGCATGACCAGCTCGCCCACGGTGTGGATGCCCTCGCGCTTGAGGCAGTTGTACGAGCGGACGGTGAGCTCGAGCTCCTCGATCGGCAGTGCCAGATCGGCAGCCAGCGCGGCGTCAGTGGGCGAGGGGCCCATGTCGATGCCCTCGGCCTCGAGGTTGAGCTCACGGGCCAGCCCGAACAGCTCGGTCAGCGTCTTCCCGGCCGAGGCCATGGCGTCCCGCGGGCTCATCGACTGCTTGGTCTCGATGTCCACGATCAGCCGGTCGAAGTCGGTGCGCTGCTCGACTCGGGTCGCCTCGATCTTGTAGACGACCTTGAGCACCGGTGAGTAGATCGAGTCGATCGGAATCCGGCCGATCTCCTGGCCCGGCTGCTTGTTCTGCGCCGCCGAGACGTAGCCACGGCCGCGCTCGACGGTCAGCTCGAGGTCGAGCTTGCCCTTGCCGTTCAGGGTGGCCAGGTGCAGCTCGGAATTGTGCACCTCGACCCCGGCCGGCGGGTGGATGTCGGCCGCGGTGACCACGCCGGGGCCCTGCTTGCGCAGGTACATCACGACCGGTTCGTCGTGCTCGGAGCTGATCACCAGCTCCTTGATGTTCAGGATCAGGTCGGTGACGTCCTCCTTCACCCCGGGCACGGTGCTGAACTCGTGCAGCACGCCGTCGATGCGGATGCTGGTGACGGCGGCACCTGGGATGGAGGAGAGCAGGGTACGGCGCAGTGAGTTACCGAGGGTGTAGCCGAAGCCCGGCTCGAGCGGCTCGATCACGAACCGTGACCGGAAATCGGAGACCGGCTCTTCGGTAAGAGTGGGACGCTGGGCGATGAGCACTGACGTTCTTCCTTCCCGCGAGGCCCGCTATTTGACTCTCGCGTACGCGCACCCGGCGGCAGCAACCTGCGCCGCCGCCCGGTGCCCCGGCGGCGGCATCGGTCCGCCGCCACCGGGTTCGAGCCGGACTACTTCGAGTACAGCTCGACGATCAGTTGTTCCTGGACCTGGGTGTCGATGACCTGCCGGGCCGGCAGCGAGTGGACCAGGATGCGCATCCGGTTCGGGATGACCTCCAGCCACGCCGGCACGGTCCGCTCGCCGGCCTCGGCGCGCGCGATCACGAACGGGGTCAGCTCGACCGAGGACGGCCGGACCTCGATGATGTCGTTCTCCGAGACCCGGTAGGACGGGATGTCCACCTTGTGGCCGTTGACCATGAGGTGGCCGTGCCGGACCAGCTGGCGGGCCATGTCCCGGCTCTTGGCGAACCCGGCACGGTAGACCACGTTGTCCAGCCGGCTCTCCAGGATGCGCAGCAGGTTCTCACCGGTCTTGCCGCCGGTGCGGTTGGCCTCTTTGTAGTAGTTGCGGAACTGCGCCTCGAGCACGCCGTAGATGCGGCGAGCCTTCTGCTTCTCGCGCAGCTGCATCAAGTACTCGCTGTCCTTCGACCGGCCGCGACCATGCTCCCCCGGAGGGTACGGCCGGATCTCGATCGGGCACTTCGGCGACTCGCACTTGGCGCCCTTGAGGAACAGCTTCATCTTCTCGCGGCGGCAAAGCTTGCAGTCCGCGCCGGTGTAACGGGCCATCTGGGTTCGTACTCCTCAGGGCTTCTCAGACGCGCCGGCGCTTAGGCGGCCGGCATCCGTTGTGCGGGACAGGGGTGACGTCCTGGATCGATCCGACCTCCAGGCCAACCGCCTGCAGGGACCGGATCGCGGTCTCCCGGCCGGAGCCGGGGCCTTTGACGAACACGTCGACCTTGCGCATGCCGTGCTCCTGCGCCCGGCGGCCGGCCGCCTCGGCGGCCATCTGCGCGGCGAACGGGGTCGATTTCCGCGAGCCCTTGAACCCGACCTGACCCGAGCTGGCCCATGCGATCACGGCGCCGGACGGGTCGGTGATGGACACGATCGTGTTGTTGAACGTGCTCTTGATATGCGCGTGGCCGTGGGCCACGTTCTTCCGCTCCTTGCGGCGCACCTTCTTGGCGCCGGCCGTGCGGCTCTTGGGGGGCATCTGGCTGGTTCTCCTGTATCGGTTACGGCGAGGTCTGGGTTACATACTTACTTCTTGCCGACCTTCTTCTTGCCGGCGATGGCCTTGCGCGGGCCCTTGCGGGTGCGCGCGTTGGTGTGCGTGCGCTGACCATGCACCGGCAGGCCACGGCGGTGCCGCAGACCCTGGTAGCAACCGATCTCCACCTTGCGGCGGATGTCGGCGGCGACCTCACGGCGGAGGTCACCTTCGATCTTGTAGTTGGACTCGATCCAGTCCCGGAGCTTGACCAGCTGGTCGTCCCCGAGGTCGCGAACCCGCAGGTCCGGGCTTACCCCGGTGGCCTTGAGGGTCTCCAGCGCGCGGGTACGGCCGATGCCGAAGATGTATGTGAGGGCGACCTCGAGCCGCTTTTCGCGGGGAAGGTCGACGCCTGCGAGGCGTGCCATCTGGGCGGTTTCTCCTGTCGGTTACTTGGCGGAGGTCTGGGGCAGCACCGGTCCCGCGGGGGTGGTGACCCGGGCGCGGGTCCGCCTGGCTGCCCAGCCCGGCGGGATGACCGTCCCGGTCCGCAGGTCCCCGGCCTCCGTCGCCGGGGGTACCGTCCCGCGTTGCCGCGGGTGTCGGGTTGCTGCTCGGTATTGAGTTGTTCGTGCTTACGGTTGCGACGCCTGCTGGCTTAGCCCTGACGCTGCTTGTGGCGCGCGTTCTCGCAGATCACCGTGACCCGCCCGTGCCGGCGGATCACCTTGCACTTGTCGCAAATCTTCTTGACGCTCGGCTTGACCTTCATGGGTTTCTCCAGGACGTGCTCGCGGCGCTCATGAGCGTCGGGGACGCCCGTGCCGGTTAACCAATCACTTGTACCGGTAGACGATCCGACCCCGGGTCAGGTCGTACGGGCTGAGCTCGACGACGACCCGGTCATCGGGAAGGATCCGGATGTAGTGCATCCGCATCTTCCCGCTGATGTGCGCGAGGACCTTGTGCCCGTTGGCGAGCTCGACCCGGAACATGGCGTTCGGGAGCGACTCCACCACAGTGCCCTCGATCTCGATGGCGCCCTCTTTCTTGGGCATGGCCTCCGCGTTTCTGCACGTTGTCAGTTGATCTATCGGAATGGTTCTTGGCACACAAAAAGCGCCCCTCCGGCGCCAGAACCAGCCGCGGGGCGCTTGATGGAGGTGAGGCACATAGTGAGCCGAGGGAAGAGTCTACGTCAGATCACCGCGCGCTCGCTAATCGACTCCGCAATCTCGATCACTATGCGCCACCGCCCGCCGATCATTACCGGCGATCTGCGCAAATGATCACCCCATTTGGGTAGTTCGTCCGCACAGATTGCGGGTAATGATCACGAAGAGACCGCGGCCGCATCGCGGCCGAGCCGGGCAGTGCCGCCGTCCAGCGCGGTCAGCACCCACGGGCCGTCCTCGGTCAGCGTGAACGTGTGCTCGAAGTGCGCGGAACACGACCCGTCCTCGGTCACTACGGTCCAGTCGTCGCCGAGCACCTTGGTCTTGCGGCTGCCGATGTTGATCATCGGCTCCACGGCCAGCGCCATCCCCTTGACCAGCCGGGGCCCGCGGCCAGGCCGGCCGTAGTTGAGCAGGTGCGGGTCCTGGTGCATCCGGGAGCCGATGCCGTGGCCGCCGTACTCCTCGACGATGCCGTACCGGCCCTGGGCGCGGATGAAGATCTCGATCGCGTGCGAGATGTCGGTCAGCCGCCCGCCCAGCCGGGCCGCCCCGATTCCCTGCCAGAGCGCCTCCTCGCAGACCGCGAGCAGCCGGTGCAGCTCCGGGGCCACCGCACCGACCGGCACCGTGATCGCGGCGTCGCCGTGCCAGCCGTCCACGATCGCGCCGCAGTCCAGCGAGATGATGTCGCCGTCGCGCAGGACCCGGAACCGGTCCGGGATGCCGTGCACGATCTCGTCGTTGATGGACGCGCAGATCGAGGCCGGGAAGCCCTGGTAGCCCTTGAAAGACGGGACCGCGCCGCTGTCCCTGATGTGCTGCTCGGCGATCGCATCGAGCTCGCCGGTGCTGACCCCGGGCTGGGCCGCGCTGCGCAGCAGCTCTAGGGTCTGGCCGACGACCAGACCGGCCTCGCGCATCTTGGCGATCTCGGCCTCGGTCTTGATCTCGATCATGTTCTTGCGCCTCCTGAACAAGCGCCGGTCACCCGCCGAAGCGCCGCAGCGCGCCGATGGCCCGCTCGGTCACGTCCTCGACCGGTCCGGTCGCGTCCAGGCCGACCAGATTGCCCTGGTCGGCGTAGAAGTCGATCAGGGGCGCGGTTTGCTCCGCGTAGACCTCGAGCCGGTGCCGGATCGTCTCCTCCCGGTCGTCGTCGCGCTGGAACAGCTCGCCGATGCACTGGTCGCAGATCCCGTCCACCTTCGGCGGGTCGAAGTCCAGGTGCCAGACCCGCCCGCACTGCCGGCAGGTCCGCCGCCCGGACAGCCGGCGCACGACCTCGTCGTCGTCCACCACGAGCTCGAGCACGACGTCCAGCTTGTCGCCCATCTCGTCCAGGATCTCGTCCAGCACCTTCGCCTGGTGCAGCGTGCGCGGGAAACCGTCGAGCAGGAACCCGTCGGCCGCGTCGCCCTCGGACAGCCGGTCCCTGACCATCGCGATCGTCACCGTGTCCGGCACCAGGTCGCCGCGATCCATGAAGGCCCGCGCTTCTCGCCCCAGTTCCGTCCCCTGGTTGACATTGGTCCGGAAGATATCGCCTGTCGAGATCTTGGGGATCGACAGGTGCGAGGCGATGAACTGGGCCTGGGTCCCCTTCCCTGCTCCTGGCGGCCCGACGAGCACGATACGCATCTAGCGCAGGAAGCCCTCGTAGTTGCGCTGCTGCAGCTGGCTCTCGATCTGCTTCACGGTGTCCAGCCCGACGCCAACCATGATCAAGATGCTGGTGCCGCCGAACGGGAAGTTCTGGTTCACCCCGCCGCCGAAGATCGAAATTGCGACCATCGGAACCAGCGCGATCAGACCCAGGTAGACCGAACCGGGCAGCGTGATCCGGTTCAGGATGTACTGCAAATACTCCGCGGTTGGCCGGCCGGCCCGGATGCCCGGGATGAACCCGCCGTACTTCTTCATGTTGTCCGCCACGTCCACCGGGTTCCAGGTGATTCCGACGTAGAAGTACGTGAAGAAGACGATCATGAGGAAGAACGAGGCCATGTAGATCCAGCCGGTCCCGTTGACCAGGTTGCGCTGGATCCAGATCGCCCAGCCCGAGTTCGGGTTGCCCATCTGCGCGGCCAGCACCGGTAGGTACATCAGCGAGGAGGCGAAGATGACCGGGATGACACCGGCCTGGTTGACCTTCAGCGGGATGTAGGTGGAGCTACCGCCGTACATCCGCCGGCCGATCATCCGCTTCGCGTACTGCACCGGGATCCGCCGCTGGCCCTGTTCGATGAAGATCACCGCGGCGACCAGCGCGAGCCCGACGCCGACCACGATCAGGAACGCGTCCCAGCCGGCCTGCTGCTTGATGACCCACAGCTGCTGCGGGAACGTGGCCACGATCTGGGTGAAGATCAGCAGCGACATCCCGTTGCCGACGCCGCGGTCGGTGATCAGCTCGCCGAACCACATGATGACGGCGGTGCCCGCGGTCATCGTGACCACCATGGACAGGATGCCCCAGATGCCGATCTCTTCCCGGATGATGAACTCGCTGCAGTCCTGGAACAGCCGGCCCGGCTCGCGCGCGATCGCGATGAACGCGGTCGACTGCAGCACGGCCAGCGCCACGGTCAGGTAGCGGGTGTACTGGGTGAGCCGAGCGGTGCCGGCCTGGCCTTCCTTCTTCAGCGACTCCAGTCGTGGGATCACCACCGTGAGCAGCTGGATGATGATGCTCGCGGTGATGTACGGCATGATGCCGAGCGCGAACACCGACAGCTGGAGCAGGGCGCCGCCACTGAACAGGTTGATCAGGCCGTAGATGCCGCCCTGCGCGAGCGCGGGCTCCAGGCATCGCTGGATCGCGCCCGAGTCCACACCGGGAGTAGGCAGCTGCGAGCCGAACCGGAACAACGCGATGATCGCGAGTGTGAACAGCAGTTTCCGGCGCAGGTCGGGCGTGCGAAACGCCCGGGCGAACGCGGTGAGCACTCAGGCCTCCTGCGCAAGGCCGCCGGGATTGGCGGCGCTCGATTCATGGTCAACAGTCAAGGTAACCGTCCAACCCGCCCGCGGATGGTGGAAAGTTGCGGATGAGTCGCCCAGCACCGGACTGCACGGACAATAACAGCCGCGGGGGCGCCACTGCCTACCCGATCAAGCTCAGGTGAGCGGCGACGCCCCCAACGTAGTCGTCTCGCGACGGCCTTGGGTAGGAGGGTGGCGGAACCACCACCGCCCCTCCTACAGCACGGTGGCGGTGCCGCCGGCTGCTGCGATCTTCTCTTTTGCGGTGCTGGAGAACGCGTTCACGCTCACCTGCAGCGCCACCGACACCGAACCCGTACCGAGCACCTTGACCGGCTGGCCCTTGCGGACCGCGCCCTTGGCCACCAAGTCGTCGACCGTGACCTCGCCACCGCTCGGGTAGAGCGCGGCGAGTTTGTCCAGGTTGACCACCTGATACTCGACCCGGAACGGGTTGCGGAAGCCCTTGAGCTTGGGCACCCGCATGTGCAGGGGCATCTGGCCGCCCTCGAACGAGGCCGGCACCTGGTAGCGAGCCTTCGTGCCCTTGGTTCCGCGACCGGCAGTCTTGCCCTTGGACCCCTCACCACGACCCACCCGGGTCTTCTTGGTGTGCGCGCCCGGGGCCGGACGCAGGTGGTGGACCTTGAGGGTCATGACTAGTCGACCTCCTCGACGGTGACGAGGTGCGACACCGTGTTGACCATCCCGCGGATCTCCGGACGGTTCTCCTTGACCACGACGTCACCGACGCGCTTGAGGCCGAGAGTCCGCAGCGTGTCCCGCTGGTTCTGCTTCTGCCCGATCCCGGACCGGGTCTGGATTACCTTCAGTCGCGACATCAGGTACCCACTCCGGCCCTGGCCCGCAGCAGCGCGGCCGGTGCCACGTGCTCGAGCGGCAGACCGCGGCGCGCGGCCACCTCCTCGGGGCGCTCGAGCATCCGCAGCGCCGCCACGGTGGCGTGCACGATGTTGATCGCGTTGGACGAGCCGAGCGACTTGGACAGCACGTCGTGGATGCCGGCGCACTCCAGCACGGCACGCACCGGGCCACCGGCAATCACACCGGTACCCGGCGATGCCGGCTTGAGCAGCACCACACCCGCGGCCGCCTCGCCCTGCACCGGGTGCGGGATCGTGCCCTGGATCCGGGGGACCTTGAAGAAGTGCTTCTTGGCCTCTTCGACGCCCTTGGCGATCGCGGCCGGCACCTCCTTGGCCTTGCCGTATCCGACACCGACCATCCCGTCGCCGTCGCCGACGACCACCAGCGCGGTGAAGCTGAAGCGCCGACCGCCCTGCACGACCTTGGCGACCCGGTTGATCGCGACTACCCGCTCAACGAACGCGGTCTTCTCCGCAGCAGCATCTCGACGCCCGTCACCACGACGCTCACGCCGCTCGCCGCCGGCGCCAGTACCACGGCGCTGGGGTCCAGCCATGTCTACTTCCTCTTTCTTGCCCGAAGTTACGGAGCGTTTGTCGTGGTCAGAATCCGAGACCGCCCTCGCGGGCGCCCTCGGCCAGCGCGGCGATCCGGCCGTGGAAGCGGTTGCCACCACGGTCGAACACCACGGACTCGATGCCGGCCGCCTTGGCTCGCTCGGCGACCAGCTTGCCGACCTCACGCGCCTTGGCAGTCTTGTCGCCACCCGCCTTGCGCAGGTCCGCGTCCATCGACGAAGCCGATACCAGGGTACGCCCCGCGGTGTCGTCGACGATCTGAGCGACCATGTGCCGGCTGGATCGGGACACGACCAGTCGCGGCCGCGCCGTCGTGCCGGAGACCTTCTTGCGGACCCGGAGGTGGCGGCGGATCCGGGCGACGCGCTTGGCGCCCGCGCCCTTGCCGACCTTGATACCGACAGCCATGACCTACTTACCAGCCTTTCCGACCTTGCGGCGGACGACCTCGCCTTGGTAGCGCACGCCCTTGCCCTTGTACGGGTCCGGCTTGCGCAGCTTGCGCAGGTTGGCCGCGACCTCGCCGACCTGCTGCTTGTCGATGCCCGACACATGGAACTTGGTTGGCGTCTCGACCTGGAACGTGATGCCCTCTGGCGGCTCCACCACGACCGAGTGGCTGAACCCGAGCGAGAACTCGAGCGCCGGACCCTTGGCGGCGACCCGGTAGCCGACCCCGACGATCTCCAGGCTCTTCTGGTAACCGCTGGTCACGCCGGTGACCATGTTGGCCACCAGGGTCCGGGACAGGCCGTGCAGCTCACGGCTGGCCCGCTCGTCGTCCGGCCGGACCACGAGCAGCGAGCCGTCCTCGGCCCGGGTCACCGTGATCGGCGCCGCCAGGGTGTGCTGCAGCGCGCCCTTGGGACCCTTGACGGTCACCTCGGCGCCCTTGATGTCCACCTCGACACCGGCGGGCACCGGAATCGGGGAACGTCCGATTCGCGACATTTCTTGGTGCCTCCTCTCCGGTTACCAGACGTAGGCGAGGACTTCCCCGCCCACACCCTTCTTGGCGGCCTGCTTGTCGGTCAGCAGGCCCGATGACGTCGAGATGATCGCGACACCGAGGCCGCCGAGCACGCGCGGCAGGCCGGTGGACTTGGCGTACACCCGCAGGCCCGGCTTGCTCACCCGGCGCAGCCCGGCGATCGAGCGCTCCCGGTTCGGGCCGAACTTGAGCATGATCACCAGGCTCTTGCCAACCTCGGCCTCGGTGACCTTCCAGCCGGCGATGTAGCCCTCCTGCTGGAGTACCTCGGCGATGTGCGACTTGATCTTGCTGTACGGCATCGCCACGGTGTCGTGGTAGGCCGAGTTGGCGTTGCGCAGGCGGGTCAGCATGTCTGCGATCGGGTCGGTCATGGTCATGGCCGTTTACTTCTTTCTCGCCGCGGTTTCCCAGCCCTGACGAACCAGGACCTTCGGCGGTCGTGTGCGTTGGTCTCTTACCAGCTGCTTTTGGTCACGCCGGGCAGCTCGCCGCGGTGCGCCATCTCACGCAGGCACACCCGGCACAGGCCGAACTTGCGGTACACCGAGTGCGGCCGGCCACAACGCTGGCAGCGGGTGTAGGCACGTACCGCGAACTTCGGCTTGCGCGCCGCCTTAGCGATCAATGACTTCTTCGCCACGGTCAGTTCTCCTTGAACGGGAAGCCGAGGTGACGCAGCAGCGCCCTACCCTCGTCGTCGGTCTTTGCCGAGGTGACGACGGTGATGTCCATACCGCGCACCCGGTCGATCTTGTCCTGGTCGATCTCGTGGAACATGCTCTGCTCGACCAGACCGAACGTGTAGTTGCCGCGGCCGTCGAACTGCTTGGGCGACAGGCCACGGAAGTCCCTGATCCGGGGCAGCGCGGTGGCCAGCAGCCGGTCGAGGAACTCCCACATCCGGTCGCCGCGCAGCGTCACGTGCGCGCCGATCGGCATGCCCTCGCGCAGCTTGAACTGTGCGATGGACTTGCGGGCTTTGGTCACCGCCGGCTTCTGGCCGGTGATCGCGGCCAGGTCACGAACCGCGCCCTCGATCAGCTTGTTGTCCCGGGCCGCCTCGCCGACGCCCATGTTGACCACGATCTTGGTCAGCGTGGGCACCTGCATGACGTTGTCGAAGCCGAGCTCCTCGCGCAGCGCCGGCGCGATCTCTTCGCGGTAGCGCTGCTTGACCCGCGGGTACGGCCGGTCGGTAGTGGTTGCCGTCATCAGATGTCCTTACCGCTGCGCTTCGAGACGCGGACCTTGCGTGCCTTGATCCGGCCGTCGGGCAGGCTGTGCTCTTCCTTGCGGTAGCCGACCCGGGTCGGCTTGCCGGTCTCCTCGTCGACCAACATGACGTTGCTGACGTGGATCGAAGCCTCCTGGGTGATGATCCCGCCGGTCTTCGCACCACGCTGGGTCTGGCCGACCTTGGTGTGTTTCTTGACCATGTTGCAGCCCTCGACCAGCACCCGCTGCGATTCCGGGTAGACCGCGATGACCTTGCCGGACCGGCCCTTGTCCTCGGTCCGGCCGGTCAGCACCACGACCGTGTCACCCTTCTTGATCTTCATTTACAGCACCTCCGGGGCAAGCGAGACGATGCGCATGAACCGCTTGTCACGCAGCTCCCGGCCCACCGGGCCGAAGATGCGGGTGCCGCGGGGGTCGCCGCCGTCCTTGATCAGGACCGCGGCGTTCTCGTCGAAGCGGATGTAGGAGCCGTCGATCCGGCGGCGCTCCTTGGTTGTCCGCACTATGACGGCCTTGACGACCTCGCCCTTCTTGACGCTGCCACCGGGGATGGCGTCCTTGACGGTGGCCACGATGACGTCACCAATGCCCGCGTAGCGCCGACCCGAGCCGCCGAGCACCCGGATGCACAAGAGCTCCTTGGCACCGGTGTTGTCGGCGACCCTCAGTCGCGACTCCTGCTGGATCACTTCATCTCTCCTGGTTGTTTCGCCGGTTCTCCCCCGCGCTTCGCGCGGCGTGAGCCTTGCGACCCTGCTGTGTTTCCCGGCCTCGCCTCCGCTGCGCTTCGGCTCGGCCTCGGATTACTTGGCCTTCTCGATGACCTCGACCACGCGCCAGCGCTTGGTGGCCGACAGCGGCCGGGTCTCCATCAACAGCACCCGGTCACCGACGCCGCACTGGTTCACCTCGTCGTGCGCCTTGAGCTTGCTGGTCCGGCGCAGCACCTTGCCGTACAGCGGGTGCTTGACCCGGTCCTCGACCATCACGACGACGGTCTTGTCCATCTTGTCGCTCACCACAGTGCCCTCACGGACCTTGCGGAAGCCGCGCTTGATCTCGCTCATCTGGTCCTTCTCGCTCATGCGACGTCCTCCGACGGCCCGACTGTGGTGATGCCGAGCTCGCGCTCGCGCAAGATCGTGTAGAGCCTGGCGATGTTGCGGCGGACGGCGCGCAGCCGCCCGTGGCTCTCCAGCTGACCCATCGCGGCCTGGAACCGGAGGTTGAACAACTCCTCCTTGGCCTCGGCCAAGTCGGTCAACAGCTCGTCGTCGGTCTTGTTGCGCAGCTCGTTCGGCTTGGTGCCGGCGGCCATCAGACCTCACCTGCCTCGCGCCGAACGATCCGGCACTTCATCGGAAGCTTGTGGATGGCCCTGGTCAGGGCCTCCTTAGCGATCTTCTCGTTCGGGAAGGACAGCTCGAACATGATCCGACCCGGTTTCACGTTGGCGACCCACCACTCCGGCGAGCCTTTGCCCGAACCCATCCGGGTCTCGGCCGGCTTCTTGGTGATCGGCCGGTCCGGGTAGATGTTGATCCAGACCTTGCCACCACGTCGGATGTGCCGGGTGATCGCGATACGGGCCGACTCGATCTGCCGGTTGGTCACGTAGGCCGGCTCGATGGCCTGGATGCCGTAGTCACCAAAGGCAATCTTGGTACCGCCCTTGGCCATGCCGGAACGGTCGGGGTGGTGCTGCTTGCGGTGCTTGACCCTGCGCGGCATCAGCATGTGACTCAGGCCTCCTTTCCAGTCGGCTCGGTCGTGGTGGTCGGCTCAGCGGTGGCGACCGGCTCGGTCGTGGTGGTCGGCTCGGTCGCGGCGACCGGCTCGGTCGCGACCGGCTCGGTGCTGGCCGGCGCCTCGACCGGGGCGGCCGGCTCGGCTGCCCGGCTCGGTGCCTCGCCGGCCCGGCTGTCCCGGCCCGGACCGCCGACGCGGCGCGGCCGCCCGGTGCCCGGCCGGCTGCGCGAGTCGCCCCGCTCGGCCCGCTCCCGGCGCAGGCTGGCCTGCGCGGCCGCCTCCCGCTCGGCGCGGGTGCCGGCAACCTCGCCCTTGTAGATCCAGACCTTCACGCCGATCCGGCCGAACGTGGTGCGGGCCTCGAAGAAGCCGTAGTCGATGTTTGCGCGCAGCGTGTGCAGCGGCACCCGGCCCTCGCGGTAGAACTCCGACCGGCTCATCTCGGCGCCACCGAGGCGACCCGAGCACTGGATCCGGATGCCCTTGGCACCGGCCTTCATCGCGCTCTGCATCGCCTTGCGCATCGCCCGCCGGAACGAGACCCGGCTGGACAGCTGCTCGGCCACGCCCTGCGCGACCAGCTGCGCGTCGATCTCGGGGTTCTTAACCTCGAGGATGTTCAGCTGCACCTGCTTGCTGGTCAGCTTCTCCAGGTCGGCCCTGATCCGGTCGGCCTCCGCGCCGCGGCGGCCGATCACGATGCCCGGCCGGGCGGTGTGGATGTCGACCCGGACCCGGTCGCGGGTGCGCTCGATCTCCACCTTGGAGATCCCGGCGCGCTCCATGCCCTGAGTCATCTTCCGCCGGATCGCCACGTCTTCCTTGACGTAGTCCTTGTACAGCTTGTCGGCGTACCAGCGGCTCTTGAAGTCGGTGGTGATGCCGAGGCGGAACCCGTGCGGGTTGACCTTCTGCCCCACTAGCGGGTCCTCCCTTTCTTGACGGCGCCGGCCTTGGCCGAGCTGCCGGTCTGGGCGGTCGCGGTTGGCCGCGACTGCACCACAACGGTGATGTGGCTGGTGCGCTTACGGATGCGGTAGGCCCGGCCCTGAGCACGCGGGCGGAAACGCTTGAGGGTCGGACCCTCGTCCACGTACGCCTCGGCCACGACCAGGGTGGCGGGGTCGAGCTGCTCGTTGTGCTCGGCGTTGGCGACGGCGCTGGCCAGCACCTTGCCGACCGGCTCGCTCGCCGCCTGCGGTGCGAACCGCAGCACCGCCTGTGCCTCGGCGGCAGGCAGCCCGCGGATGAGGTCCACCACGCGGCGGGCCTTCATGGGCGTGACGCGGACATACCGCGCCTGGGCCCTGGCTTCCATCGCTGTCCCTACCTTCTAACGTCTGTGTCGTATCTGACGGGGCTCGGTGCCTACCGGCGCCGGGCCCGCTTGTCGTCCTTGACGTGGCCCCGGAACGTCCTGGTCGGCGCGAACTCGCCGAGCTTGTGGCCGACCATCGAGTCGGTCACGAAGACCGGCACGTGCTTGCGGCCGTCGTGCACCGCAATGGTGTGGCCGATCATGGCCGGCACGATCATGGACCGCCGGGACCAGGTCTTGATCACGTTCTTGGTGCCCTTGTCGTTCTGCACGTCCACCTTCTTGATCAGGTGGTCGTCCACGAACGGGCCCTTCTTCAGGCTGCGCGGCATACCGAGCTACTCCTAGCGCTTCTTGCCGGTCTTGCGGCGGCGGACGATGAACTTGTCGCTGGCCTTGGACGCCGCACGGGTGCGGCCTTCCTTCTGGCCCCACGGGCTGACCGGGTGCCGGCCGCCGGAGGACTTGCCCTCGCCACCACCGAGCGGGTGGTCGACCGGGTTCATGGCCACGCCACGCACGGTCGGGCGCTTGCCCTTCCAGCGCATCCGGCCGGCCTTACCCCAGTTGATGTTGGACTGCTCCGCGTTCCCGACCTCACCGACGGTGGCCCGGCAGCGGACGTCGACGTTACGGATCTCACCGGAGGGCATCCGCAGCTGGGCGTACGGGCCTTCCTTGGCGACCAGCTGCACACTCGAGCCGGCCGACCGGGCGATCTTGGCGCCACCACCGGGCCGGAGCTCGATGGCGTGCACCACGGTGCCGACCGGGATGTTGCGCAGCGGCAGGCTGTTGCCCGGCTTGATGTCCGCGCTCGGCCCGTTCTCGATCCGATCGCCCTGCTTGAGGTTGGTCGGCGCGAGGATGTAGCGCTTCTCGCCGTCGGCGTAGTGCAGCAGCGCGATCCGTGCGGTCCGGTTCGGGTCGTACTCGATGTGCGCGACCTTGGCCGGCACCCCGTCCTTGTCGTGCCGGCGGAAGTCGATGAGCCGGTACGCCCGCTTGTGCCCGCCACCCTGGTGCCGGGTAGTCACCCGGCCGTGGTTGTTCCGGCCGCCCTTGTTGTGCAGCGGACGCACCAACGACTTCTCCGGCTCCGACCGCGTGATCTCCACGAAGTCGGCAACGCTGGCGCCCCGGCGCCCCGGCGTCGTCGGCTTGTACTTGCGGATACCCATCTCGAGTCCTGTCTGCTTCTTCCACCCGGTCAGGCGACCGGACCACCAAAGATGTCGATGGATCCGGCCACGGTCACGATCGCGCGCTTGGTGTCCTTGCGCTTGCCCCAGCCGTACCTGGTGCGCTTGCGCTTACCAGCCCGGTTGATGGTGTTCACCGCGGTCACCCGAACCCCGAACAGCTTCTCGACCGCGATCTTGATCTCGGTCTTGTTCGCCTCCGGGCTGACCAGGAACGTGTACCTGTTCTCGTTGAGCAGCGAGTAGCTCTTCTCCGAGACCACCGGACGGATCAGTACGTCCCGCGGGTCCTTGTCCAGCGTGGTCACGACTGGTCCGCCTTTCCGTCGGTCTTCTTAGCAGCCGTCTTCTTGGCCGCCGACTTCTTGGCGGTGGTCGTCTTCTTGGCCGCCGACTTCTTGGCGGTAGTCGTCTTGGCTACCGCCTTCTTCGTCGCCGCCTTCTTCGTCGCCGCCTTGGCGGGCGCCTTCTTGGCGGGCTTGGCCGGGGTTGCATCCTCGGCAGTTGCCGCCTCGTCGGTGTCGACCTGGTCCAGCTCGCTGGACCTGGCTACCGCCTTGGTGGTCTTGCCCTTCGGCGCTCCACCCAGGAACAGCTCGAGCGCCGCGCTTGTGAACACCACGTCGTCGCTGACCAGCACGTCGTAGGTGTTGAGCTGGTCCGCGCTGAGTACGTGCACGCGCTCGAGGTTGCGCAGACTCTTCCAGGTGGTCTCGTCGTCGCGGGTCACCACGACCAGCACGTTGCGGCGCTGCTCGACGATGAGCCCGAGGGCGTTCACCGCCGCCCGGGTGGACGGCGCGTCGTCCAGGCCGAAGCCCTCGACCACGTGCACCCGGCCGTTGCGGGCCCGATCGGACAGCGCGCCGCGCAGCGCGGCGGCCTTCATCTTCTTCGGGGTCCGCTGGCTGTAGTCGCGCGGGGTCGGGCCGTGCACGACCCCGCCGCCGGCGAACTGCGGCGCCCGGGTCGAGCCCTGGCGGGCCCGGCCGGTGCCCTTCTGCCGGTACGGCTTGCGGCCGCCGCCGGCCACCTCACCGCGGGTCTTGGTGTCGGCAGTGCCCCGCCGGGCCGCGGCCAGCTGGCCGACCACGACCTGGTGGATCAGCGGCACGTTCACGGTGACGTCGAAGACCTCGGTGGGCAGCTCGATCGTGCCGGTCTTCTTGCCAGCTGAGTTGCGTACGTCGACGGTGGTCACTGCGCCGCCCCCTTACTTGCCACGGCCTGCTCGCCCTTGGCAGCGGTACGGACCAGGACCACGCCGCCGGTCGGACCCGGCACCGCGCCCTTGATCAGCAGCAGCCCGTTGTCGGTGTCCACCGCGTGCACGGTCAGGTTTTGGACGGACATCCGCACGCCACCCATCCGGCCGGGCATCTTGACGCCCTTGAACACCCGGCCCGGGGTGGCGCAGGCACCGATCGCGCCCGGCGAGCGGTGCTTGCGCTCGACGCCGTGGCTGGCCCGCAGGCCGTGGAAGCCGTGCCGCTTCATGACGCCGGCGAAGCCCTTGCCCTTGGTGGTGCCGATCACGTCGATGGTCTGGCCGGGCTCGAACGTGTCCGGGCCCAGCTCCTGGCCGAGCGTGTACTCGCTGGCGTCGTCGGTGCGCAGCTCGACCAGGTGCCGCCGCGGGGTGACGCCGGCCTTCTCGAAGTGCCCGGCCAGCGGCTTGTTCACCTTGCGCGGGTCGATCTGGCCGAAGCCGATCTGCACGGCCGAGTAGCCGTCCTTGTCCGGGGTGCGGACCTGGGTGACCACGCACGGCCCGGCCTTGACGACGGTCACCGGAACCACCCGGTTGTTCTCGTCGTAGACCTGGGTCATGCCGAGCTTCTCGCCCAGGACACCCTTCATCTGCTTACTCATCGTCAGCGTCCCTTAGAGCTTGATCTCGATGTCGACGCCGGCCGGAAGGTCGAGCCGCATCAGCGAGTCCACCGTCTTGGGCGTGGGGTCGAGAATGTCGATCAGGCGCTTGTGCGTGCGCATCTCGAAGTGCTCGCGCGAGTCCTTGTACTTGTGCGGCGAGCGGATAACGCAGTACACGTTCTTCTCGGTCGGCAGCGGCACCGGGCCCGCGACCTTCGCACCGGTACGCGCCACCGTCTCGACGATCTTGCGCGCCGAGCTGTCGATGACCTCGTGGTCGTAGGCCTTGAGCCTAATGCGGATCTTCTGTCCCGCCATGATGCTCAACTCGTCCTTATCTGCTTCAGGCTTTCGGTGCCGCTGGTGAGCTCCGAGGTGGAGCCGTGGTTCGGGGGCCGAGATCTGGTTGCCTGTCTCGGCCCCCGCCCCGTGGGTCTTACTTGAGGATCTTCACAACCCGGCCGGCGCCGACGGTGCGGCCACCCTCGCGGATTGCGAACCGCAGTCCCTCGTCCATCGCGATCGGCTGGATCAGATCCACCCGCATCTCGGTGTTGTCACCGGGCATGACCATCTCGGTGCCCTCGGGGAGGTTCACCACGCCGGTCACGTCGGTGGTACGGAAGTAGAACTGCGGGCGGTAGTTGTTGAAGAACGGCGTGTGCCGGCCGCCCTCGTCCTTGGACAGGATGTAGACCTGCGCCTCGAACTCGGTGTGCGGGGTGGTCGCGCCCGGCTTGGTGACGACCTGGCCGCGCTCGACGTCCTCGCGCTTGGTGCCACGCAGCAGCAGCCCGACGTTCTCGCCGGCCCGACCCTCGTCGAGCAGCTTGCGGAACATCTCGACGCCGGTGACGGTGGTCTTGGTGCTCTGCGGGCGGATGCCGACGATCTCGACTTCCTCGTTCACCTTGACCACGCCGCGCTCGATCCGGCCGGTCACCACGGTGCCGCGGCCGGTGATCGTGAAGACGTCCTCGATCGGCATCAGGAACGGCTTGTCGATCTCGCGGATCGGCTCCGGAACCGAGGTGTCCACGGCCTCCATGAGGTCGAGCACGCTCTGCGCCCACTTGTCGTCGCCCTCGAGCGCCTTGAGCGCCGACACCCGGATCACCGGGAGATCGTCGCCGGGGAACTCGTTGTCCGACAGCAGCTCGCGGACCTCGAGCTCGACCAGCTCGAGGATCTCCTCGTCGTCGACCATGTCGGCCTTGTTCAGCGCGACCACGATGTAGGGCACGCCGACCTGGCGGGCCAGCAGGACGTGCTCGCGGGTCTGCGGCATCGGGCCGTCAGTCGCCGCGACCACGAGGATCGCGCCGTCCATCTGGGCCGCACCGGTGATCATGTTCTTGATGTAGTCCGCGTGACCCGGGCAGTCCACGTGCGCGTAGTGGCGCGCGTCGGTCTGGTACTCGACGTGCGCGATCGCGATCGTGATACCCCGCTGCTTCTCCTCGGGCGCCTTGTCGATCTGGTCGAACGGCGTGTACGGGTTCACGTCCGGGTACTTGTCGTGGAGCACCTTGGTAATCGCCGCGGTCAGGGTCGTCTTGCCGTGGTCGATGTGGCCGATGGTGCCGATGTTGACGTGCGGCTTAGTGCGCTCGAACTTCGCCTTCGCCACTGTGACTCCTTAGGGACTGAGGTGGTACGCCGTGCGACGTGTGTTGGTTGGTTAGGTCGATCGGCCCGGCCGGCTACTCGCCGCGAGCCTTCTTGATGATCTCTTCCGCGACGTTCCGGGGAACCTCCGCGTAGGAGTCGAACTGCATGCTGTAGCTGGCCCGGCCCTGGGTCTTGCTGCGCAAGTCCCCGACGTAGCCGAACATCTCGGACAGCGGCACCAGCGCCTTGACGATCCGGGCCCCGGACCGCTCGTCCATGGCCTGGATGTGGCCACGGCGAGAGTTCAGGTCTCCGATCACATCGCCCATGAAGTCCTCAGGGGTAGTGACCTCGACCGCCATCATCGGCTCGAGCAGGACCGGGTCGGCCTTGCGCGCGGCCTCCTTGAACGCCATCGAACCGGCGATCTTGAATGCCAGCTCGGACGAGTCGACGTCGTGGTAGGCGCCATCCTGCAGCGTCACCTTGACGTCCACCATCGGGTAGCCGGCGAGCACGCCGAACTCCATGGCCTCCTGGCACCCGGTGTCCACCGAAGGGATGTACTCCTTCGGGATCCGGCCACCGGTGACGGCGTTGACGAACTCGTAGCCACCGTCGCCGCCGCCAGTCGGCTCGATGTCGATGATGACCCGGCCGTACTGGCCCGAGCCGCCGGTCTGCTTCTTGTGCGTGTAGTCGATCTTCTCCACCTTGCGGCGGATGGTCTCCCGGTAGGCCACCTGCGGCTTACCGACGTTCGCCTCGACCCGGAACTCCCGGCGCATCCGGTCGACCAGCACCTCGAGGTGCAGCTCGCCCATCCCCGAGATGATCGTCTGCCCGGTCTCCTCGTCGGTCCTGACCTGGAAGGTCGGGTCCTCCTCGGCAAGGCGCTGGATCGCGGTGCCCAGCTTCTCCTGGTCGCCCTTGCTCTTCGGCTCGATGGCGACCGAGATGACCGGCGCCGGGAACGTCATCGACTCCAGGATCACCGGGGATTCCACCGCGCACAGCGTGTCGCCGGTGGTGGTGTCCTTCAGCCCCATGACGGCCACGATCTGGCCGGCGTCCGCCAGCGGGATCTCCTCCCGCTTGTTGGCGTGCATCCGGTAGATCTTGCCGATCCGCTCCCGCCGGCCCTTGGTGCTGTTGAGCACCTGGGAGCCCGACTTCAAGGTGCCGGAGTAGATCCGGATGTAGGTGAGCTTGCCGAGGTGTGGGTCACTCATGATCTTGAATGCGAGGGTGGACAGCGGTGCGTCCGGCTTCGGCTCCCGGAGGATCTCGGTGCTCTCGTCGTCGACCGCGTGGCCGCTGACCGCGCCGACGTCGGTCGGCGATGGCAGGTAGCGGGTCACCGCGTCGAGCATGGGCTGCACGCCCTTGTTCTTGAACGCGGAACCGCACAGCACCGGGGTCAGCTTGCTGGCGATGGTGGCCCGGCGGATCGCGGCGATGAGCTGGTCCTCGGTCGGCTCCTGGCCCTCGAGGTAGAGCTCCATGATCTCGTCGTCGGCCTCGGCCAGGCTCTCGATCATCCGGTCCCGCCACTCCCGAACTGCCTCGGTGTGGGTGCCCGGGATGTCCTCGATCTCGTACTTCTCGCCCTTGGCCGCCTCCGCGCTCCAGACCAGCGCCTGCTGCGCGATCAGGTCGATGACACCGCGGAAGTCGGACTCGGCACCCAGCGGAAGCTGGATGACCAGCGGGGTCGCGTTGAGCCTGGATGTGATCATGTCCACGCAGCGGTGGAACTCGGCCCCGACCCGGTCCAGCTTGTTGACGAAGCAGATCCGCGGCACGTGGTAGCGGTCGGCCTGCCGCCAGACCGTCTCGGACTGCGGCTCCACGCCGGCGACGCCGTCGAAGACCGCAACCGCACCGTCGAGCACCCGCAGCGAACGCTCCACCTCGACGGTGAAGTCGACGTGGCCGGGCGTGTCGATGATGTTGATCGTGTGCCCGTCCCACTGGCAGGTCGTCGCGGCGGAGGTGATGGTGATGCCGCGCTCCTGCTCCTGCTCCATCCAGTCCATGGTGGCCGCGCCCTCATGGACCTCACCGATCTTGTAGGTCATGCCGGTGTAGAACAGGATGCGCTCGGTCGTCGTGGTCTTACCCGCGTCAATATGAGCCATGATCCCGATGTTGCGGACCTTGGCCAGGTCAAGACCGGTGTCAGTAGCCACTTCGTCTCTGCTCTCGTTGCTCGCTCTAGTTCGTCGTGCGGTCGTGGATGTCTTGGGTTACCAGCGGTAGTGCGCGAAGGCCTTGTTGGACTCGGCCATCTTGTGGGTGTCCTCGCGCCGCTTCACGCTCGCGCCGAGGCCGTTGCTCGCGTCCAGCAGCTCGTTCATCAGCCGCTCGGTCATGGTCTTCTCGCGCCGGGACCGGGAGTAGCTGACCAGCCAGCGCATCCCGAGGGTGTTCGCGCGCGGGGCCCGGACCTCGACCGGGACCTGGTAGGTCGCGCCACCGACCCGGCGGCTGCGGACCTCGAGGGTCGGCTTGACGTTGTCCAGGGCACGCTTAAGCGTGATCACCGGATCGGTGCCGGTTTTCTCCCGGCAGCCCTCCAGGGCGCCGTACACGATCCGCTCGGCGACCGACCGCTTGCCATTGAGCAGCACCTTGTTGACCAGCGACGTGACCAGCGGCGAGTTGTACACCGGATCGACGTGCACCGGACGCTTCGGCGCTGGACCCTTACGGGGCATTAGCTCTTCTCCTTCTTGGCGCCGTAGCGGCTGCGAGCCTGCTTGCGGTTCTTCACACCCTGGGTGTCGAGCGAACCGCGCACGATCTTGTAGCGGACGCCGGGCAGGTCCTTCACCCGGCCGCCACGGACCAGCACGATCGAGTGCTCCTGCAGGTTGTGGCCCACTCCCGGGATGTAGGCGGTGACCTCGATCTGGCTGGTCAGCCGAACGCGTGCCACCTTGCGGAGCGCAGAGTTCGGCTTCTTGGGGGTGGTGGTGTAGACGCGCGTGCACACCCCACGGCGCTGAGGGCTCCCCTTGAGCGCGGGAGTCTTGGTCTTGGCGACCTTGTCCTGGCGGCCTTTACGGACCAGCTGCTGGATCGTGGGCACCGCGTCTCCGTCTTCTTCGCACTGATGGATTGGCTTTCTCTTGCCCGATTTGCCCCGGATCGTCCGGCCCACGCGGTCGGGCGTGTCGCCCGATTCAGGCCGTGCTCACACCCCTGTGAAATAGGAGGTAAGCGGATGTGCTCCGGTGCGCGGTCACCGCGCACTCGATAGCCCGGGGCAGCCCAGGCACAAGGAAGGAGATTACCTCTCGATCGACCGTAGGTCAAAACGAGTAACCGCGCGGAGCAGGACTGCGCCGCGCTCCGGCCGGGGCTGTTGGGCCGGTTCGCGCCCCTCTGCGGCGAAGGTACCTCGCCGATCCGACATCCGGAAGACCCGGGCTCGACCTAGCGGCTGGAGCCCAAGATCCCGAACCAGATCACCACAACCAAGCTGATCACAGCCAGGTTGGACCAGGCCGTGATCCGCGCGGCCGAGACCAGCCCGCTGCCCTTCAACTGGTAGCCGGAGTCCTTGATCCGCTTGTCCGCCTGGGCGGCCAGGAACAGCGCGGCGATCGCCAGCACACCCGGGCAGATGAAGAACAGCACCCAGGACGCGGCCGCCAGCACCATCGCCCAGACCGCGCTCCGCTCGGTCGAACCCGGGACGAAATCGGGCCGATACGGGCCCCGCCCCCACGGCGGACCTGGCTGGCCGGCTCCCCAACCGGGCGGTGGCGGCTGGCCCGGTCCCCAGCCAGGTTGGCCGTACCCTGCGGGCGGTCCCCAACCGGGCTGGCCGTACGGTCCGGGTTGTCCCCAGCCGGGTTGACCGGGTGCCGGTTGCTGACCCCAGGGTGGTTGGCCTTGGTTCGGCGGTCCGGTCTGGCTCCAAGGTGGTTGGCCTTGGTTGGGCGGTCCGGCTTGGCCCCATCCGGAGTGGCCCGGTCCCGGGGGCGGATTCCAGCCCGACTGCGGCGGCGCACCCGGCGGGTTCCAGCCAGCGGGTCCCCACTGTGGCGGTGCCGGTTGGCCCCAGCTCGGCTGGCTGGACCGATCCGGCCCGGTCCGGCCCGGTTGGTGTTGGGCAGGCCCCTCATCCGGCTCGGGCTCGCGGACCGCATAGCCAGGCTCCGGCTCGTCCGGGTCCGGCTCGTCCTCGCCGGTCGGCTCGGATTCGCCGACCGGGCGCACGACCGGCTCGGCGGCTTGGCCTAACTGCCCGCGCCAGGCGGCGAACTGGCCCTTCCACTCCGGCTTGGCCTCAGGCTCGGCCGCGGACTCGGAGCCGCGCTCGTCCGGCTCCGAAGACCCTGGCTGCTCGCTCATCCACCGAGCCTCTCTGCCGTCCGGCCGACCGACGAGCCGCCGAAACCGCGGCATCCTCGGCGATAACCCTACGAGCCCGAGTATGCCCGGCTTGCCCAACTCCACGTCGGGACACAGCCCAAGCTCCAGGCCGGACACGGCCCAAGATCGCCGTTTCCATGATTTCTTTCTCCCAAACTCCCAGGTCGGGGCGTGGAGAAATCATGGAAACAGCGATCTTGGGGTAGGCCCGGGGGCCGGCCCCGGAAGCCGGACCCGGACACGGCTGCGGGGCCGGGGAAGGTTGCCCTCCCCGGCCCCGCACGCCGAACCGCGTCAGCCCTGGTAACTACCGAAGTCGTAGTCCTCCAGCGGCACCGCCTGACCGGACCCGGCACCGAAGGCCGAGTAGTCGGTGTCGTACGGCGTGATCGTGTACATCGTGGCCTTCGCCTCTTCGGTCGGCTCGACCCGGATGTTGCGGTAACGCGGCAGTCCGGTCCCGGCCGGGATCAGCTTGCCGATGATCACGTTCTCCTTCAGGCCGAGCAGCGGGTCCGACTTGGCGTTGATCGCCGCGTCGGTAAGCACCCGGGTGGTCTCCTGGAAGGAGGCCGCGGACAGCCACGACTCGGTGGCCAGCGAGGCCTTGGTGATACCCATCAGGACCGGACGGCCGGAGGCGGGGGTGCCGCCCTCGGCCACGACCCGACGGTTCTCCTCCTCGAACCGGGACCGCTCGACCAGCTCGCCGGGCAGCAGCTCAGCGTCGCCGGACTCGATGACCGTCACCCGGCGCAGCATCTGCCGGATGATGATCTCGATGTGCTTGTCGTGGATCGACACGCCCTGCGACCGGTAGACCTGCTGGACCTCGGCCACCAGGTGGACCTGGACGGCCCGCTGGCCCAGCACCCGCAGCACGTCGTGCGGGTTGACCGCGCCGGCGATCAGCTGGTCACCGACGCCGACGTGGTCACCGTCGTGGACGAGCAGCCGGACCCGCTTGGACACTGGGTACGCCTTCTCCTCCGTGCCGTCATCCGGCACCACGACGACCTTACGGGTCTTCTCGGTGTCCTCGATCCGGACCCGACCCTCGACCTCCGAGATCGGCGCTACACCCTTGGGCTGGCGAGCCTCGAAGAGCTCGACCACCCGCGGCAGGCCGTGGGTGATGTCCTCACCCGCGACACCACCGGTGTGGAAGGTACGCATGGTCAGCTGGGTGCCGGGCTCACCGATGGACTGTGCCGCGATGATCCCGACCGCCTCGCCGACATCGACCAGCTTGCCGGTGGCCAGCGACCGGCCGTAGCAGGCCGCGCAGGTGCCGGTCTTGCTCTCGCAGGTGAGCACGCTGCGAACCCGGACCTCCTCGACTCCGGCCGCGTTGATGTCGTCTACCGCGACGGTGGTCAGGTCGGTGCCCGCCACCGCGACGGTCGCGCCGTCGACCACCACGTCCTCGGCCAGGGTGCGGGCCACTACGCCGGTGTCGACGTTGTCGTCCTTGCGCTGCTTGCCGTCGTGGCCGAGGTTGCCGACCCGCATCATGATGCCCCGGTCGGTGCCGCAGTCCTCCTCGCGGATGATCACATCCTGAGACACGTCGACCAGCCGGCGAGTCAGATAGCCGGAGTCGGCGGTCCGTAGCGCGGTGTCCGCGAGACCCTTACGAGCACCGTGGGTGGAGATGAAGTACTCCAGCACGGACAGGCCCTCGCGGAAGTTGGCCTTGATCGGCCGCGGGATGATCTCACCCTTCGGGTTGGCCACCAGGCCACGCATACCGGCCAGCTGCCGGACCTGCATCGGGTTACCCCGGGCGCCGGAGTTGATCATCACGAAGATGGGGTTGTCCTTCGGGAAGTTGTCCTCCATCTTCCGCGCGACCTCATTCGTCGCGTGGGTCCAGATCTGGATCAGCTCCTGGCGCCGCTCCTCGTCGGTGATCAGGCCCTTCTCGTACTGGCCCTGCACCCGATCGGCCTTGGTCTCGTAGGCGTCCAGGATCCCGGTCTTCTCCGGCGGCGGGATCACGTCGGTGATCGAGATGGTTACCCCGGACCGGGTGGCCCAGTGGAATCCGGCGTCCTTGAGCGCGTCCAGAGTCGCCGCGACCTGCACCTTCGGGTACCGCTCTGCAAGGTCGTTGACAATCGCGGACAGCCGCTTCTTGTCCACCTCGTCATTGACGTAGGGGTAGTCCGCCGGGAGCGTCTCGTTGAACAGCGCCCGCCCGAGGGTCGTGGTCAGCGTGATCGGGTCGCCGAGCTCCCAGCTCTCCGGCGCCGTCCAGCCGCGCGGCGGAACGATGTCCCGCAGCCGGATCCGGATCGGAGTCTGCAGCTGCATCTCGCCGGCGTCGAACGCCATGATCGCTTCGGAGACTGAGCCGAACACCCGGGTCGGCTCCTCGGCGCTGTCGGAGTCCGAGGTCAGGAAGAAGATCCCGATGACCATGTCCTGGGTCGGCATGGTGACCGGGCGACCGTCCGCCGGCTTGAGGATGTTGTTCGAGGACAGCATCAGGATCCGCGCCTCGGCCTGAGCCTCGGCCGACAGCGGCAGGTGCACGGCCATCTGGTCACCGTCGAAGTCTGCGTTGAACGCGGTGCAGACCAGCGGGTGGATCTGGATCGCCTTACCCTCGATCAGCTGCGGCTCGAACGCCTGGATGCCGAGTCGGTGTAGCGTCGGCGCCCGGTTGAGCAGCACCGGGTGCTCGGTGATGACCTCTTCCAGCACGTCCCACACGACCGGCCGGACCCGCTCCACCATCCGCTTCGCGGACTTGATGTTCTGCGCGTGGTTCAGGTCGACCAGCCGCTTCATCACGAACGGCTTGAACAGCTCGAGCGCCATCTGCTTGGGCAACCCGCACTGGTGCAGCTTGAGCTGCGGACCGACCACGATGACCGAACGGCCGGAGTAGTCGACCCGCTTACC